>JAEZKI010000338.1 GCA_023415525.1 Bacillota bacterium
GTATCATGGCTTTTCTATGAGAGATGATGAAATAGGACGAGAGGCTATGGACTATATGATCCAATATATGCAGGTAAAACTAACTCGACACTTAGCAAAATGAAGTAAGCTATGCAAGAATTGAAAATTATATAAAAATATATTATAATTTTGTATATTATAGACTATGAGGATTTTTAATTAAGTCATAGTATACAAAGGCACCTATGTGATTAAAAATGTTTTGTAGGCACTACATAATATTAAACACAAGGTGCATTTTTTGTATAGGGGAGCTATAGTCAATAGTTATAAAAATCTAATACGATTTATTTAAAATATTCCATAATAAAGGATAAAGAAAAGAAGGAGAGACATCAGAAGACAGAATAGAGGAAAGGTTGAAGCAAAATGAGACAGAGACTGGAAATTAAAATTGCTGTTATTTACTTTATCATCATTGTGGTGATTATAGGGAGTTATTTTGTTGCATTTAGAACAATTTATGTAGAACACGAACAAAAGATTAAGGGAGAAGAAAGTGTAAAGACACTACATACGGTGAAGGCAGCTACGCTTTCTATTATTGAAAGTGCTAATAACTATTCTAAAATTTTGCTAGCAGATGAAGAAGTCCAGAGAGTTTTTAGTACGGAGGACATCTACAGTAATTTACCAGGACAGTTTAAGGTAGCTCAACGCATTTATGGTCTCTTGCAGTTTGAAAAGGATATTAGTAGTGTTTATTTTATTGACCAAAAAGGTCAAATTTATTCGGTGGGGGAACGGCAGGAATTAATAGGTCAGTTAGGCAATAAGAAGGACATTCCCTGGCATGAAGAAATCATCAAAAAAAATGGGCAATATATACTTTCTTTAGATAGTCAAGATATTGTACGCACACCTACTCATAGTCAGGTTTCTCTCATTCGCGTTTATAAGGATTTAGACGATTTTCAAAATTTGGGAATCATTTCCATTAATATTGATGTAAAAGCCTTTCAAAATACCTATAAGGAGATTTTAAAGGAAGAAGAAGAAATTATTTTCTTGGATAATAAAGATGAAGTGATTTGTCAAAATGGTGTGGCTCTACTAAAGGATGAAAATAGAGAAAAATTTTTAGAAAATCTAAAAGCTTCTAAAGAGGGAAGCTTAAGGTCTATTGTTAACATCGAAAATATAAACTACTTGGTGACAGGAATAAGTATACCTAAATTAAACTGGAAGATTATTAGGATAGTGCCAATGAATATCAATCAAGAGAATCTAAGTATACTAACCACCAATATAGCACTGGTTCTTTTAAGTTCTGTTTTAATTCTTTTTGGAACGTTATTAGTTTCCAATTTAATAACTGCACCTATTCAGAGTATGTTAGCTTCTATGAGAAAAGCAGGACAAGGAAAATTTGTAAAAATAGAGTATAAACCTTTTTTTGGAGAGTTTCGCTATCTCTTTGAAGGTTATAATAAGCTTTTAGATAAGCTAGATCGACTTTTAAAACAGACAGTAGAAAATCAAAAAATTATTCGCAAAGTTGAGCTCAATGAAATGCAAGAGCAGATGAAGCCCCATTTCTTATATAATACCTTAGATGCTATTCAGGCCCTAGCCGTTTTAGGAGAACAAGATAAGGTTTGTGAAATTGTAGAAGCACTAGGAGACTTTTATAGGAAAAGTGTAAGTAAGGGAAGGGAAATGCTAACTATTGAAGAAGAATTAACCATTGTAAAAGATTACATAAAGATTATGAAAATACGTTTTGAGAATTTATTTGAAGAACATATAGAAATAGAAGAAAATTGTAAACAATATTTAATTCCTAAGTTGACCTTACAACCTCTAGTAGAAAATGCTATTCATCATGGCTTAAGAGAGGGAGAAAGACAAGGTTATTTAGAACTACGTGTCAAGCTAGAAGAAGACTGGCTACATATGCAGGTAATGGATAATGGTTCAGGTATTCCTGCACATATAGTAGAGGAACTAGAAGAAGCTCAGACAGATTATAGAGGAAAGAGCTTTGGACTACGAGGAACAATTGAGAGAATGCGTATTATTTATGGCGAGAATTTCAGATATAAGATTATAAGTACAGAAAATGAGCAGACGGTTATCAGTTTTTATATCCGTACAGAAGCATTGGAGGTATAGAGGTGGAGAAGTTAAAAGTAATCTTAATCGATGATGAGACACTTATTCGCAAGTTGTTGCGCATAAAAATTGATTGGGAAGATTTGGGGATGGAAGTTGTAACAGAGTTTTCCAGTGCAAGAAAAGCTCTGGAAGAGGTAACAAAATGGGAACCAGATATTATTATCACCGATATTTGTATGCCTGGAATGGATGGCATCGAATTTAGTGAAGAATGCATCAATCTCATGCCAAAAGTAAAGATAATTATACTGACAGGCTATGATGAATTTAATTATGCTATGAGAAGCATTAAAATTGGTGTATCAGATTATATTTTAAAGCCTATTAAGGCAGAGATTATCACTCAAACCTTGAGGAAGACGCGAGAAAAGATTGAGAAAGAGAAAAGTTATCGTACAGAATATGAAAACTTAGCCTCTCAAATAGAAGAAAATCTTCCTGTATTTCAAGAAAATTATCTAAATCAAGTCTTATTAGAGCCTGTTTCTACCGATGTGTTCTGCAGAAAAATGAAGTTTTATCATGTGAAGCTCAATGAGTGTTGTCAACAAATACAGTTAGCTGTTTTAGAGTTAACTTATTTTTCAAAAGAACATTTAGAGGATGAAGTGGATCAAAATGAGATTATTTTGTATATGAAGGCTAGAAAGTTAACGGAGGAATTTTTTTCTGGAGATGCCTATTTTTTGTTTTGTCGAGATGGTATAGGCAGGATTGTCATCCTTTGTAACAATTTAGAGGTACCTTTAGTGCAGTGCCTTGAGTTGCTTAGAAAAATGCTTATTACCCGATTAAAATGTTATGTCAGTATAGGGGTTAGCGCGAGAAAAAAAGATTATGGACAGATTACTTCAGCCTATAAGGAAGCAGTGGAAGCTTTAAGTTATAAAGTAGTAGAAGGCAAAAACTGTGTCATCTGCTATGAACATTTAAAAGGGGATACAAGTGATTTATCTGCAGAAGATGAAATGATTTGGAAGGAAGCCAAACTCTATGTCTATGGAGGCATGCGAGAACAGGCTGAAAGTAGTGTTCAAACGTTGTGGGAGGCGGTTCTAGAGAAAACCTATGAAAAAGAAAATAGAGCGCGAAATATGTTTATTGAAATAGTCTCTTGGTGCTTCAATGAAGCCATGAAGAATGATTTTTGGTGCCAGTCTTATTATCAGCAAAAACTAACAGAGGTACGTGAGAAAACTTTAGATGTGGAGCAACTTAGTAAAGAAGCTCTTGAATGTATTGGGTTTTTAGCTAAGGAAATGGCTATAAAAGATGAAAAGAAGAGTGGGGACATGTTACAAGATATTCTGGTATATATTAATCAGAATCTAAGCAATCCAGAATTAAGTATGAATCAAGTTGCAGAACATTTTTACATAAGCACAGGTTACCTGGGAAGAATTTTGAAAAAAAGAATAGGAAAGACCTATGGTGAATACTTATCGGAAATGCGTTTTAAAAAAGCGCAAGAACTCTTAAGGACCACAGATCTAAAGGGATATGAAATTGGCGGAGAAATAGGTATACCCGATCCTCACTATTTGAGCATATGGTTTAAAAAAATGAGTGGTGATTCTTTAAGTGAATTCCGACGTCAAGCAAGGTACGAATAATGAATGTTTTCTGGGTTTTGTCCTTAAAACTGGTTCAAATAGTGAAAGACACAGGAAGAATAATGAATTAATTTTAAGAGATATCCTTGCTATAATAAAGTCAATCAATAACTGGAACTTAGTTGGAAAGCTAAGTGAGTTAGAAATGAAGGGGGATATGTATGATTAAACGTTTGAAAAAAGCACCAGCATTATTGTTAATGGCAGCTATGGCAATGAATTTAACAGGCTGTGGTGGTGGGACTGCTACAGAAACTCAAAAACAGGAGGCAACACCAGCAGTAGAAAACAAGCAAGAAGCAAAAGCAGAAGAAACAAAAAAAGAAGAGACAGCTGAGGAGCCTATTACTATTACAATTTGGCATCAATCTGTATTACCTACAGACCCAGTAAAGCGTATTATTGAGGAATCTGTAGATAAATATCATGAACTTCATCCTAATGTAACTATTGTTCAAGATGGTGTAACAGGTGAACAATATAAGACAAAAATTAAAACAGCTTTTGCTGCAGGAGAGGCACCTGATATTGCTTATATGTTTGGTGGTGGTAGCTTTGTAAAACCTTACATTGATGCTGGTTACTTATTACCAATTGATGAATACTTAACAGAAGATATTAAATCTAAAATCTTAGGTGGTATGTTAGATAACTGTAAGTATAATGGTAAAATTTATACACTTCCTACTATTACTTTCTTAGCTAACCTTTACTGTAATACAGAAATGTTTGAAAAAGCAGGTGCTGCATATCCTACAAATTGGGAAGAATTATTAGATGCTTCTAAGAAATTACGTGATGCAGGCTTCAATCCTATCGTTTTAGGTGAAAAAGATAGATGGCCAGGTATGTACTGGTATGATATTATTTCTGCTAGAGAAGCAGGAAATGCAGCAATAATGGAAGCTTTCAAAGACCCAACTAAGTTTAACAGCGAACCATTTATTAAGGCTGCAGCTAAAATGCAAGACTTAGTAAAAGCAGGTGCTTTTAATGAAAGTATGTTAAGTATGAGCTATAACGAAATGGTAACTGGATTTGCTGCAGGTCAGGGGGCTATGCTTTTCCAAGCCAACTGGATTCATCCACAACTTGAAGATAAAGAAGCTGTAACCAGTGGCAAAGTTAAAGCCATTCCATTCCCTGTAATTGCTGGTGGTGCTGGTGCTATTACAGAATTCTCTGGTGGTGGTACAGATGGTTACTACATCAATGCCAATACAGAGCATCCTAAAGAAGCAGCTGAATACTTAGCTTATTTAAGTGAACAAATTGGTAAACAAGGTTATTTAGAGAATGCAGGTCTTGCATGTTGGGATACAACAGGCCTGGATACAAGCAGTTTATCTCCTTTAGCTAAAGAATCAGCAGCCCTTATGGAAACAGGTACTTCTTATATTACATGGTGGGATAATATTTTATCAGCAGATGATTCAGAAACCTATAAGAATCTTGTAGCAGAATTACTTGCTTTAAAGATTACCCCAGAACAATTTGCAGAAAAAATGGCAGCTTTACAGCCATCTGAACTTTATTAATTTAAAAATTAGATAGGGCTGTCCAAAAGACAGCCCTAAAATTTTAGTATAGGAGAGATTTTTATGAGGAGGATTCTATCAGATAAGAGAGCTATTTTTCTGTTTATATTCCCTACGATTTTAGTCATGGCAGTCATTGTAATTATCCCTATTTTTATGTCTGGATACTATAGCTTACTTAAGTGGGATGGCATTGGAAAGGGAAGCTTTATAGGGCTTAGTAACTATCAGCAATTATTAAGTGATGAAAGATTTATAAACTCTGTGCTGAGGTCTTTAGCTTTTGCAGGACTTTCTCTTGTGATACAACTTCCTTTTTCGTTACTTATTGCCCTTGTTATAGCTAATGGTGTAAAGGGAGAAAAGATCTATCGTACCATTTATTTTATTCCCGTTATTATATCAACAGTGGTAATTGGACAGCTTTGGCAGAAAATATATAATTCTGATTATGGCTTACTGAATAGCTTATTAAAATCTGTTGGACTCTCAGGCCTAG
>JAEZKI010000351.1 GCA_023415525.1 Bacillota bacterium
TTGAATCTGTCCAAATTGATTAACAGAACCTGTAACAGCAATATTTTGCTGAATAGGTAGCCCTGAAAGACTGGATAAAATAGCATAGAGCTCCGTACTTGAGGCACTATCTCCATCAATCTCCCCATAGCTCTGTTCAAAACATAGACTACAATTTAAAGATAAGGGCATATCTTGGGCAAAGTGATGGCCTAAAAAACCAGTAATAATTTGAATCCCTTTACTGTGAATCTCTCCACTGAGTCCACTTTCCTTTTCAATGTCAATAATCCCCTTTTTCCCTCTATAGGTAGCTGCTGTAATTCGCATGGGACGTCCTAATAGATAATGATCTACGGCATAAATCCCTAAGCCATTAATGGTCCCTACTCTTTCCCCCTGTGTATCAATAAGCACCTTTTGTTCCAATATTTCTTCATCTAGCTTTTCTTCTAGCGTTTTGATAAAAAGCTGGCGCTGCTCAATGGCTTTAGCAATACAGTCTTTATCGATAACTACTTGGGCATATAAACTAGCCTCTCTTACAATGTCAAGAAGCATCTCTAAATTAGCTGGTAACTTTTTAGGATCTTGTACGCGTCTACTCCCATACTCACAAAGTTTAACAAGCGCATCTGTTGTTAAAGGCAATAAGCCTTCTTCTTCACTTACTTTTTTAATGAGACACCCTAGCTGGCAAATGATTTCTTTGTTACTTTTTAGTTCTGCTTCAAAATCCACCCGTTTCTTAAAAAACTTTTTAAAATCTTCATCATATTCATAAAGGGCTCTATAAAGTTGATAATTTCCTAAGAGTATGACCTTAATCTCTAATTTCACAGGCTCTGGTCGTATGGTAGAAACCATTCCTATTGCTGTATCCTCACTACTTTCTATGACAATACTTTCTGATTGTAATGCCCGTTTAAGTGCATTCCAGCTTCCTGAACGCGTCAATAAGCTCTGTACTTCTAGTAATAAATAGCCACCATTTGCTTTATGCAATAAGCCTGGTCTTAAAGTAGTAAAATCACTCTTCATCATATTAAATTCTGCATCTAAGAGTATTTTACCATTAAGTGGCGTATTATCCATTTCTCGCGAAGTGATAATAGGTGCTCCTTGTCTTTGACTATTGTCTACCAAAACATTAATTTTATAATGCTTCGTTAGATGCTCCATTTCATTTTCTGCTAGCCAAGGCAATACCTCCTTAACGCCTGTTGCTTTTGGCTCCTCTCCTGGAACAAGAACTTCTAAATGCTTAATGAGATCTTCCTGTATTTCTTCTAAATATTCTTTAACTACTGGATATTTTACATACTTCTCCTTTAAATATTTCAAAAGACTCCCTATCTCATAGAGTACGATGCCTTTATCGATATCATCCAGTCTCTCTATGCACTGCTCTTCTTTTTCATCAATGGCTTCTAAAATAGTATCGGCCAGTTTGTAAAGTTCACTAAGTTTTTTATCAAGTTCCTGACGCTTAACTGTGGATAATGCATTATACTCTTCCTTTGTGATTCCTTCTCCATTTGCTCCTAGTGGCGCGAAACCAATTCCTTCTTGTGTTAACTTAACAGAAATGCCTACCTTTTCTGAAGCTTTACTGAGTTCCTCAATTAAGCTTCTCTTTTCTTCTTCAAAAATACCTAAAACACTTTGTCTTTTTTTATTAACTTCTGAAGTTTGCAACTTTAAAGGTAATTCACTTTTAATAAACTCAATCAGTTCATCCATGTCTTCTTTAAATTTAATACCATCACCTGCATCTAGGAGTAAAAGCTTTGGATTTTCTGGTTTCTTAAAGTTATAGCTATAACATAAATCGGGTGGTGTTTGTTGTTCCTTTGCCAAAGATGTCAATAGATGCATAATACAACTTAATTTTCCCACCCCACATTCACCACAAACATAAAGATTATAGCCTTTTGCATGTGTCTTTAATCCCATTTCCAATGCGCTTCTAGCTTGTTCTTGACCAATCATTTCATGACTCCCTACGAGTTCCTCGGTAGTGGCAAAAGAAAAATCAGAAGGTTGATATGAAAGCTTAAGTTCATCCCATTTGAGCTCATTTATTTTGTTCATATGATTCCCCCCTGTATTACTATATTCACCAAGGCTCGAACACTTTCCCAAATACCTACAAATTGTGGCAATCTTTTTGTTCTTATCCTTTAAATCTCTATTTTGTTAAGGCATTTTAGGCTAATAAACATCTTTAGATCTTTCTTTTTCCTATCTAAAAATCCCACCCGATACTGGATGAATCCATTTATCGGCTGGGACTTTTAACATAAAAATATTATTTTTTATAACCTCTTCATGTCATAATTTAACTTAGAGGAGAAGCTGCATCATCAAGGCATCTTCTTTAGGTTCACTATAATAGCCCTTTCGCACAGCTATTTCCTTAAATCCAAAATACTTATAGAGCTGCTGAGCTATTGCATTACTCTGTCTCACTTCTAAACTAACTTGAAATACCTTTCTTAACTTGGCATAATTTAAGATTTCTCCCAACAAAGCCTTACCTATTCCTTGACCTCTGTATTCCTTTTTAACGGCAATATTAATAATTTCTCCTTCATCGCCTACAGTCCATAACCCCCCATAGCCTACAACTTGTTCCTCTTTTTCTATCACCACATAATAAGCCAGTGGATTACAC
>JAEZKI010000360.1 GCA_023415525.1 Bacillota bacterium
GCTCTGGACCTTATCGCTTTATGGCTTTAACGCCAGCTAAAAAGATGGATTTAGAGGCTTATGAAGGCTACTTCAAAGGTAAACCTTCTATTGAGAAAATAGAAGTCATGATTGTACCAGATGAAGAAAGTGGATTGCATGCCTATAAGCAAGGCCTTATAGATGCTATTTTTACAGAAGTGACAGAATGGGGGAAATATGTAAGTGATAAAACATCTCATACTTATGAGATGTTGAATAACATTTATGAGTTTATGGGCGTTAATATGAACCAGCTTATCTTTCAGAATGCTAATGTGAGAAAAGCTTTATTATATGGACTGGATAGAGAAAGTATGATTAACCTTTATTACTTAGATCACGCTGTTTTAACAGATACGCCCATTAGTCCTACATCTTATTTAAAAGATTCATCCTTAGAGGCCATTCGTTATGATAAGGAGAAAGCCAAGTTTTTACTAGCACAAGAAGGTTATGAAAAGGACCCAAAAACCGACTTACTAAGTAAAAATGGCAATCCCCTTACGTTTACTTTGCTTGTTAATAAGGAAAATAAGGATCGTTTAAAAATTGTTGAAGAAATGAAGAGACAATATAGGGAATTAGGCATAGATATGCAGATTGAAGAAGTTGATAAAGCTACTTATTTATCCCGAATAGAGACCAAACAATTTGAAGCTTTCTTAGGAGGTTGGCAACTTTCTTATGTAGAAGACCTAAGCTTTGCTCTGCATTCAAGTATGATAGCCAGTGGCAAAAACTATGTGAGTTTTAATGATCCTAAGATGGATGAACTACTAAGACAAGCTTTTCAAGCCACTGAAAATGGCAAATTAAATGCCTATGCCAATCTACAAAAATATTTTGTTGAGCAAACCCCATATATAAGTCTTTACTTTAAAAAGAATGTGTTAATCGTAAAGGAAAAAGTTAAAGGAATGATTGAACCTCTTCCCTTAAATGTCTTTGCTAATATAGAAAAATGGACAATTCAATGATTCTAATAACAGCTTTACTTTTCGAGAATGGGGTATTAGTATAAAATAAGAAGCGAAAGAGACTAGGCTATGTTACAAGAAGATGAGTATTTATTGCGAAGCTGTAAGATTACAGAGAATAGAAAATCACGTCCTTTTATTTCGAAATGGGCAGAGGATTGTCCATTTTGTAAGGAGAATGAAGGCCAAATAGAAAAAATCTATCTAGAGACCTATTTACCACAAGGACAAGCTCATATAAAGGTCATTCAAAACAAGTATCCTTTTTACCAACCATTAGAAGGAGACTACGGGTTTCATGATGTGGTTATTGACACCTTATCCCATCATGAACAACCCAAGGATTTTTTAAAAGAGCATTGGACCCTTCTTTTAAAGACCCTTCAAGAGCGATTTAAAGAGTTCCAACAAGATTCGAAGATTAAATTTGTTCAGATTTTTAAGAATAATGGAAGTCAAGCAGGAGCCAGTATTGCCCATTCTCATTGGCAAATAATGGCTCTCCCATCCGTACCTTTAAAGATAAGCATGGAGCAGAAGGCCCTTGAAGCCTATTATAATAAGCATGGAGAATGTTATTTGTGTCATCAGCTAGCTACCAAAGCCTATTCACTCATTTCAGAAAATAAGCATTGGCAGCTAGTGGCCCCTTCTGTATCTCAATATGCCCATGAAACTTGGCTTATTTTAAAGGCCCATAAATCCCATTATGGAGAACTGAACTTGGAAGAAATAGAAAGTGGAGGAGTGCTTTTAAAAGCTTTATTGGAGGCTTATGACCAACTTATACCACAGGGAGCTTATAATTTGTGTTTTATGAATAGTGGCTTAAGAGGGGAGCCTTATGGGCACTTTTACATTCAATTTATTCCGCGATTAGTGGCAATGGGTGGATTTGAGGTGGCAACTGGGTGTTATATTAATACGATTTCACCACAAAGTCATGCCAAAGCTTTAAAAAAGATATTAGATAGTAGGAGGTAGGGAGATGCAGGAGTATACGAATGAGGAATTGATTTTTGGTTTAGATATCGGTACCCGTACGGTTATTGGCGTAGTGGGTTACAAGAAGGATAATCAATTGGTGGTGATTGCTTATGATCGGATAGAGCATGAAGAAAGAGCCATGCAAGATGGGCAAATCCATGATATTCAAAAAGTAGCTCAAGCTGTCATGCGGGTAAAAAAGGGACTAGAAGATCAACTTCAGATTAAGTTGTCTGAAGTAGCTATTGCTGCAGCTGGTCGATCATTAAGTACACAAATTGTTTCTGTAGAAAATAATTATACAGAAATTCAAGAATTTGATATAGGGGATATACATAATTTAGAGCTGTATGGGGTAGAGAAAGCCAAATTAGAACAAGATAAAAAGAGCCAGCAAATGGAGTATTTTTGCGTGGCCTATTCTGTTATTAACTACTATTTAGATGGGTATGTGATAAGTAACTTAGAGGGGCATAAAGGAACAAGTATAGGAGCTAAAGTCATTGCCACCTTTTTGCCTAAATTGGTTATAGATAGTCTTTATGCTGTAGTAGAGCGTTGTGATTTAAAAGTTAGTCATCTGACCTTAGAACCGATTGCTGCTATTAACGCTATTATTCCGGAAAATTTAAGACTTCTTAATTTAGCTTTAGTAGACATTGGAGCAGGAACTTCAGATATTGCCATTACGCGAGATGGCAGTGTCGTAGCTTATGGAATGATTCCTATTGCAGGGGATGAGGTGACAGAGGCCATTGTTCATCATTATTTAGTTGATTTTCAAACAGCAGAAAAAATCAAGCATGAGATGAAACAAAATGAAAGCATTACTTTTGAAGACATATTAGGCTTCCCTCAAGAAGTGAAAGTATCAGAGGTGAAAAAAGTCATTCATGAGAGTTTAGAGACTCTTTTAACCAGTATTGCAGATAAAATACTGGAACTAAATGGTGGGCATTCAACCAATGCTGTTTTTTGTGTAGGTGGAGGGAGTGAAATGCATGGGGTAGAAAGCCGTCTCTCAGAGCTCCTACAACTTCCAAGCCAACGTGTAGCTATGCGAACTGTCTCTCATATCACCCAGATAAAGGATGAGGCCTCTATGTGTAACTCACCGGATATGATTACACCTGTAGGCATTAGCCTAACAAGTATGAAAAACAAGTACAACGAGTTTACAACGGTCGTATTGAATGATAAAAAATTGCAACTCTTAAATGCTAAAAAGCTAACCGTTTGTGATGCTATTATTGCTGCCGGAATTGCTCATACCTCTGTTTTTCCTAAAAAAGGAAAAACCTTAATGTTTAAGTTAAATGGAGAACGTATACGTATTAAGGGAGGAAACGGTATACCTGCTCAAATTTTATTGAATCAAAAAGAAGCCACGATGAATGATTTAATCGTAGAAGGGGATGTCATTACCTTAAAAGTAGCAAGGCCAGGTCAAGATGCAAAGGCTACTGTGGGAGATTATATAAAAGAAACGAAGAAAATAGAGGTAAACGATGAAGAAATCCATTTACCTATTATTTTAGTAAATGGGGATTGTGTAGGACTTGACTATGCCATTCAAGAAGGGGATCAAGTGGAATACATGATGCCTGATACATTAAAAGCACTTTTTGAAGCATTGCACCAAGATATAAGTCAAAAAATAATAACAGTTAATTTTGAGGTCATAGAAGATATGAACTATCACCTTCTAGATGGAGATAGTATTCTTACAGGAGATAAAAGACAGGGTGCTTCAGTGCTTGGAGAAAAAGAAGGGAATTACCCCAAGAAGGATAAGGCATCAGAGGTGTTTTTATCGTCTACAAGTTTAGAAAGAGTAGAGGAGAAAGTAAAAACAGAAGTATTGACTATTGTTGTCAATGAAAAAGAGGTATGCCTTCCCAAGAAGAGTACACCCTATATGTTTGCTAATATTTTTGATTACATAGATTTTGATTTAAGTACACCTAGAGGGACTATTCAACTTATGCGTAACGGACAGCCGGCTGCATTGACAGATAATTTATGCGATCAGGATAAATTAGATATATTTTGGAAAAATTAGTAGGAGGAAGATAAGATGAAAGGTATTATTACAGTAGTAGGAAAAGATAAGGTAGGCATTATCGGTAAAGTTTGTACATTACTGAGTGAGGAAAATGTCAATATATTAGATATTTCTCAAACCATTCTTCAAGGCTATTTTAATATGATGATGATTGTAGATTTAGATTCAACTGAGACAGAGTTTATACAAATAGTGGATCAATTGAAAGAGTTAGGAAAAGCCATAGAGGTAGATATAAAATTGCAACATGAAGATATTTTTAATAGCATGCATCGCATCTAGATAAGAAAGAGAGAAAGGGGATGAAAAGATGATTTCAATATATGAAGTACAAGAGACGAATGGAATGATTGAACAAGCTAATTTAGACATTCGTACCATTACAATGGGTATTAGCTTAATGGACTGCATTACAGATGATATGGATAAACTTTGTCAAAATGTTTACGATAAAATTACCAAGCGAGCTGAAAAGTTGGTTTCAACGGGAGAAGACATTTCAAAAAAATATGGGATTCCTATCGTTAATAAACGTATTTCTGTTACACCCATTGCCTTAATAGGTGGAGCCACAAAAGCTTCATCTTATGTGCCTATTGCAAAAGCTCTTGATCGTGCTGCCCAAACGGTAGGGGTCAATTTTATAGGGGGATTTTCAGCCCTTGTGCATAAAGGGTGTTCAACTGCAGATACTGTGCTTATGGAATCTATTCCTGAAGCCTTGGACGTTACTAACAATGTATGTTCATCAATAAATGTAGGGACTACCCGTACAGGTATTAATATGGATGCTGTGAGACGTATTGGTGAACTTATTCGTGAAACATCTCTACGTACAGCGGATCGTGATGGTATTGGCTGTGCAAAATTCGTAGTGTTCTGTAATGCTCCAGAAGATAATCCTTTTATGGCAGGTGCTTTTCATGGGGTAGGAGAAAGAGATGCGGTTATTAATGTAGGAATCAGTGGGCCTGGTGTAGTAAAAAAAGCCCTTGAAGGCGTAAAGGGAAAAGACTTTGAAAGTGTCTGTGAAACCATTAAAAAGACAGCCTTTAAGATTACACGAGCAGGACAGATGGTAGCTAGAGAAGCATCTCGGTTATTAGATACGCCTTTTGGGATTATTGATCTTTCATTGGCTCCAACACCAGCTGTAGGAGATAGTATTGCAGAAATTTTAGAGGAGATGGGTCTTGAAATGACAGGTGCACCTGGAACAACAGCAGCACTTGCTATCTTAAATGACTGTGTTAAAAAAGGTGGGGTCATGGCCTCTTCATTTGTAGGAGGTTTAAGTGGAGCTTTCATTCCCGTTAGTGAGGACCATGCCATGATTCGTGCAGCTGAAAAAGGTGCGCTGACTCTAGAGAAATTAGAAGCCATGACCTGTGTATGTTCCGTTGGACTAGATATGATTGCTATACCAGGTGATACCAGTGCTGCTACTATTTCAGGAATCATTGCAGATGAAATGGCAATTGGTATGATTAATGCTAAGACAACAGCTGTACGTATTATTCCTGTACAAGGTAAAGGAGTAGGGGAACGAGTAGAATTTGGAGGGCTATTAGGTTATGCACCTATTATGCCTGTAAACAACTATAAATGCGATGCTTTTATTGCACGTGGTGGAAGGATACCAGCTCCTATTCATAGCTTTAAAAATTAAAAAAGGCCAATAAAATCTGTATAAAAATAAAATAAGATAAGGTGAGTAGACATGACACAAAAACTTAAAGACTTGCAACCTCAAAGCATCTTTCACTATTTTGAAGAAATAAGTAATATTCCTCGAGGTTCGGGGAATGAAAAGGCCATTAGTGATTATATGGTCCAATTTGCTAATCAGTTAGGCTTGTGGGTGAAGCAAGATGAAGCCTATAATGTCTATATTAAAAAACCAGCCACACCTGGTTATGAAAAAGCTCCTACTGTTATTTTACAGGGACATTTAGATATGGTTTGCGAGAAAAATAAAGATACACAGCATGACTTTGAGAAAGAAGGTTTAGACCTCTATATAGAGGGAGATTATATTCGTGCGCGTGGCACTACATTAGGTGCAGATAATGGGATTGCCATTGCCTATCAAATGGCAGTTTTAGCCGATACAGAGCATGCTCATCCTGCTCTTGAAGTTTTGATGACTACCGATGAAGAACGAGGAATGACAGGTGTAGCCCATATGCATCCTGAATACTTAGAGGGGAAACTCCTTATTAATTTGGATACAGATTTAGAAGGGGAGTTTTTAGTCAGTTGCGCAGGAGGACTTAAAGCTTATATTGATTTATCCCTAGAAACTGAAAAACCTTCTGAGGAGACAGAGGGCATGGAAATAAGTATTAAAGGCTTATTAGGCGGACATTCTGGGGCTGATATTCATTTTGAGAGAGCTAATGCCCATATTTTAATGGGACGTCTTCTCTACAACTTACATCAAGAGATTCCTTTTAAAATAGAGCATATAGCGGGAGGCTCTAAAGATAATGTTATAACAAGAGAATGTGAAGTGCGTCTTGCATTTCCTAGAGGACAAAGAGAACGGGTAGAACGCCTTGTTTTGGGTATTCAAGAGACCATTCAAAAAGAGTTTATCATGCATGATAAAGGAATCCATTTTCAATGTGAAGAAGTGGCATTAGGGCAAGAAGTATTTACAGATAATTTAACACGTAAGCTTATTGATGCTCTTACTTTAATTCCTAATGGGATTATCAGCTATGACCAAAATATGAAAGGACTTGTACAAACTTCTCTTAATTTAGGAATTCTTCAAGTAGAAGAAGGAAAGCTTCGTTTAGGAAGTGCTGTAAGAAGTTCCATGCCTTCTAAAAAAACAGAGCTAGTATCTAAGCTAGAAACATTGAGCCGTTTCCTAGGTGCTCAGTTTACGATAAAAGGGGATTATCCTGCATGGGAATATCGCGAAAACTCCACATTACGTGACTTGGCCCTTGCTGTTTATCAAAAACTTTATGGAAAAGAGCCTCGTGTAACAGCTATTCATGCAGGACTTGAATGTGGATTTATTTCAGAAAAGATTGCAGATTTAGATATGATTTCCTTTGGTCCTAATGTTAAAGATATTCACTCGCCAGAAGAACGAGCAAGCATTTCTTCGATGGCAAGAGTATATGATTATTTACTTCAATTACTTGCTAGCATAGAGTAAGAGAGGTAAAACCCATGAGATTTCAAAAAAACGATCATTATTTCACCTTGGCTATTTATACCCTTGTTACGGCTATCATTTTTGTAGTTATTACATTAGGAATTTGGCATTATGAAGGGGTTCTCCTTTTTATTAAAGATTTCTTAAAAGGAACTTGGTTACTTTTAATGCCTTTGATACTGGGGTTACTGATAGCGTATCTTTTAGATCCTATTGTGTCTTTTTTTCATCAGAAATGTCAAAGAAGTGGTAGCAAAAGGTCTAAAAAATTTGGATTTCATGGGGGGAAGCAAGTGAAATTTAAGAATAAGAAGCATGATTCCCAACATCGCACATTGGGAACTCTACTGGCCTACTTAACACTTGTAGCACTTTTAGGGCTTTTTATTCTTATTATTGTGACCAATGTAAAGGAAGTGGTAGGTTCTACATCTATTAGGAATATTCATCAGAGCATCAATAAGTATATTGCTTACTTTGAGAATATGCTCTTGCAGGTGGCACAGGTGACAGAAACGCTTCCTATTGGCCTTAATAAGGTACAGATTATACAAAAAATATATGGTTTCCTAAATGCTTTTCTCAATACCCTTTGGCTAAAAGTACTGCGCTTTATTACAGGACTGGGTCTTAATTCCATGAATATTATATTGGCTTTTGTCATTGCCTTTTATCTCTTGCAAGATAAGGAGGACCTCTTAAAGGGTTGGCGTAAATGTATAGCTTTTGTTTTTCCCAAAAAGGTGAGTCAACAAC
>JAEZKI010000363.1 GCA_023415525.1 Bacillota bacterium
ATAATAAACTTATACAAAGTGATTAATAGCGCTTCCTTAAGAGAAGAGTATATAAAAAACAAAGGGTCTATTAAGGATCAATGTTATTAAGATAAGTGAAATATGTAAGAAAGTCAGCTATGAATAGTAAAATATTTGTAGCTGACTTTTTTGCCTAAATTTTGCTTAGAGTATATGATTAATTATGGCAAATAAACATTTTAAGAGCAAGCAAGAGATATTCGATGCCATTGTAGAGAAATCGAAGGAGCGTTTCTTTGAAAAATATAGGGCTGTTCACATTTCAGATATGAATCTGGAGAGTAGTATGAAGAAAAGAAGAGTAGTTATCGTTATTGTGTTATTGTTTATAGCAGCCTTTTATTGGGTGGAGTTTAGTCCATGGAGTAGTAATGCCCTTAAAGTTTATAATGAGGGTTATGGCACTTTTGATATGAAGTTTTATGATACAACGATTGTATATAAAGTGCTTTCTACTATGAAAGAGGAAGGGGTTAAACTTTCTTATAAGTATTACATCGGTGATTTTTTGTTTGTATTGGCTTTTGGAGCCTTTCAAATTATGCTATCGCTCTATGCTTATAGCTGCACTAAGCATAAAAGTCATAAAAAAATTAGAGAATAAAATAGATATTTAAAAATATAACGAGAAGAAGAACCTGAGATGTTATGCATACCCATTAGTACCTGTAAACCTTCTACACGGGATGAAAAGAAGGAAATATGGAAGAAAATTATAGAAAGCCCTCAATTAATTGAATAATCCTCAAAACCTGTGTATGATAAATCTAGGAGGCGGAAGAATGGAGACAAAAAATGATTTTAAACAGGGAAGTGTAGCGATAAATATTATAAAGTTGGCCGTACCGATGACAGTGGCACAGCTTATTAATGTCTTATATAGTGTAGTGGACCGGATTTATATCGGTAGAATGCCAGAAGAAGGACAGGTGGCTTTAACAGGCTTGGGACTTACCTTCCCTATTATTACGATTGTTATAGCTTTTGCCAACTTAGTAGGTATGGGAGGAGCACCCTTATCCTCTATTGAGAGAGGGAAAGGAAATAATGAAGTAGCAGAAAAAGTTATTGGAAATAGCTTTACGATGCTTCTTGGACTAGGTATTTTACTGACGCTTATAGGGCTACTGGTAAAGAAACCAGTCCTTTATTTATTTGGAGCAAGTGAGATCACCTTTCCTTATGCGGATAGCTATGCCCGTATCTATTTATTAGGAACTGCTTTTGTCATGTTAGGATTGGGGCTTAATAGCTATATTAATGCCCAAGGTTTTGCAAAAGTAGGAATGCTATCCGTTATTCTAGGAGCAGTCATCAATTTAGTTTTGGACCCTATTTTTATTTATCTCTTTAAGATGGGCGTGGAAGGAGCAGCATGGGCTACAGTTATTTCTCAAGGTTGCTCTTGTATTTGGATACTGAGATTTTTAACGGGGCCACAGACGATTCTAAAACTTAAGACAAAAAATATGAAGTTAGAGCAAGCCATAGTAACAAGGATTTTAGGATTAGGCTCTTCCGGCTTTGCAATGGCTATTACCAATAGTAGTGTACAAATTGTTTGCAATGCCACATTATCTCTTTTTGGGGGAGACCTCTATGTAGGGGCCATGACAGTTATTAACTCCATTCGAGAAGTGATTATGATTCCTGTACAAGGGTTAACTAATGGGGCAATGCCTGTTATTAGTTATAATTATGGAGCCAAAGCTTATAAAAGAGTTAAAAAGGGAATTGAATTTTCTACCCTTATTTGTATACTTTACACGACATTCGCATGGGCGATGATTTACTTTTTTGGCAGCTTCTTTATTAAGATTTTTAATAATGAGGCTAAACTAGTTAGAATTGCAAATCCAGCCCTTATGGTATACTTTTTTGGATTTTTTATGATGAGTTTTCAATTTGCAGGACAATCTACCTTTGTTGCATTAGGAAAGTCAAAACAAGCAGTATTTTTTTCCATCTTTAGAAAGGTGATTATAGTGGTACCCCTTACTTTATTATTACCTAGAATAGGGTATGGAGTTATGGGAGTCTTTATAGCGGAGCCTGTTTCTAACTTCATCGGAGGAATGGCATGCTATATAACGATGCTATTGCTATTGAGGAAGGAACTAAAAGGAAAGCAAGATATGCAAGTCTTTAGCTAATAGAATAAGACAATTAATAAATTGATAATATGACATTTTCTGATATTATTTTATAGATATATTATATAAATTTAAAAAATAACAAAAATTTAGTAGTTATTTGAAATAATATGTATTGGTGATATAATTATATACAAATAGCTATTCAATAACATGAGTTTTTTATTAATAAAACAAAAAAATATCATGGGAATGAATGGCTTATTTTTTTGCAGATAGTCATTTATTTCAATTTAAAAAGATTAAGGGGGATTTATTATGAAAAAGTTAATGATGTTTATGCTGTCGTTTACTTTGCTTTTTTCATGTGTTTCAACTACTGCATTTGCTGCCACAAAGGCTGCAAAGCCAACCAACTCAAAAGTTATGGTAAATAATAAAAATGTCTCTTTTGATGCTTACAACATTGATGACAACAATTATTTTAAGCTTCGTGATTTGGCAAAGGCATTAACCAATTCTTCAAAAGCATTTGATGTCACTTGGGATGGGAAGAAAAATGCAATCAATTTAATTACAAATAAGGCGTATACCGCTGTTGGTGGTGAACTAGTACAAGGTGATGGCCAGAGAAAGTCAGCACAAGCATCAACATCTGAAATTTATATAGACGGTGTTAAAGTTAATTTAACGGCCTATACCATTAACGGAAATAACTATTTTAAATTACGTGATATTATGAGTGAGCTAGGTGTAGATATTGCGTGGGATGGTTCAAAGAATATGATTATAATTAATACACCAGCTACAACTCCAACAACGACCACAACACCACCTACCACAGAAACGACAAATTTAAATGATGGAAAAAGGACTATAGCAGATGGTTATTATAAATTAAGAGTGATGTATAACTATCTACATATTAATTCAAGCAATAAAGCAGAGCTTAACAATGCACAGCCTTTCCAAAAATTCAAATTGACCTATCGTGGAGACGGTTACTATACCATTCAAGCAGAGAATGGTAAATATGTGGGCGTTGAAAATTTAAATAATCTTAAAAATGGTAACCGAGTTGTTTTAACCAATGAGATGTTCGACTGGAAGCTTACTCGTGAATGGAAAAATGATCCAGATGTTTTGAGCATGCGTATGTATGCCGATGAGAATTTCATTATGAATGCATCAGAGGAAAAAAAGGCCAATGGCACCCCTATTATTGTCTGGACTCATAAAAACGCGGCACCTAATCATGCTTGTTTCCGTTTTATCCCTGCGGATCAGGTAACACAGGATATGCTTACAACAGCATCTGTTAAACTTTATAATAATACAGGTAAAACAATTACTGAGCTTTATATCGCAGAATCAGGAGAAACAGACTGGGGAGACGACCTTTTGGAGAAATATGGGGATAGCTCCATTAAAGATGGCAAGTACATAACCTATAGCTTTAGCTTTGATAAAAATACGGCTTATGATTTCTACATCCGTTATAGTGATGGCTCTGAAGAGGAAGCGACAGGTTTGAAATTTAAAGATTTGACATCAAAAGGTGGAACCATCCGTATATTGAAGGATGATGTTTCTTTAATTCCTTATGGTGTAGCAGATCCATACAAGCCCAATTCCTCCACACAACCAACATCTACGGATAAAGTCATATCTGCAGATTTTAATGTGTACAATAATACAGGGAAGTCTATTGTGGATTTATATATGGTAGAATCAAGTGAAAAGGATTGGGGTGACGACCTTTTAAGTAAACATAATTACAGGTCTTTCTCCAATGGCAAGTATATCAAATTTAATTTTGGATTTGATCAAAATACATCTTATGATTTTTATATGCGTTACAGTGATGGTTCTGAAAGTGAGGCAGAGGGTTTAAGCTTTAAGGGAGCTACTACTAAAGGTGGAACTATTCGCTTATATAAAGATAAAGTGACGATAGAAATGAAATAAAGATATACATTCGTTGTAGGATTTAGGCATGATCTAAGTAGCCATTTTGGTGAAAGGGTCATGTCTATTTTTATGGGATAATAACGGAAAATACATAAATTATGAAATGGCAAAAATAGTAACAATTATAAAATAATGTCATATATTATTAAGGAATTAGGAATCAAAAAGTGAAACCTATCATTTTTTAGCAAGTAGGAAAGGAGAATAAGGATGATTAATAGAAACCCAAATTATAATTATCGAGGAGTTCCTAGCCCAGATATGGCTAATACAATGCCTTCATCATATATGTATACTAACGAAAAAATCCAAGAGCTTCCTATTGCCATGGCGTATGTACCTTGGCAACAATGGAAAGAACTTTATGATACCAAAGAAGCTTTTAAGAGAGGGACATTATTTAAACAATTAGATCTTCCATTCTATGGCGGAAAGGGGACGAAAGCATGTCAATGAGAAATCAGCAAAACGAATTATTAGAGTTATTAGGTAGTATTAATTTTGCATTATTTGATACGGTCCTTTTTTTAGATACACATCCAACAGATCAAAATGCACTAGCCTTTTATAATCAATACTTAAAGTTGAGTAAACAGGCTGCCAATGAATATGTACGTTATTTTGGACCACTTACTTCAGATGACGTTCAAGAAAGTAATGAATGGACCTGGGTAAATTCACCTTGGCCATGGCAAAAGGAGGATTAATTTATGTGGCATTATGAAAAAAGATTACAGTTTCCAGTAAATATTGCTAACCCTGATCCAAAACTGGCTCAGCTTATTATTAGTCAATTTGGAGGCCCAGATGGTGAA
>JAEZKI010000378.1 GCA_023415525.1 Bacillota bacterium
CCTACTTAGAAAATGAGCCTAAGAAACCCTTTATTTTATGTGAATACATGCATGATATGGGGAATTCTCTTGGGGGAATGAAGGACTACATGGAACTTTTTGACCGTTTTGAAATGTATCAAGGTGGATTTATATGGGACTTCATTGACCAAGGCTTAATGGTAAAGGACGAAGTGACAGGGGCCGAGGTCATTCGCTATGGTGGAGACTTTGATGATCGGCCATCGGACTATGAGTTTTCGGGTAATGGGATTGTCTTTGCAACGAGGAAAGAAAAACCAGCTATGCAGGAGGTAAAATACTACTATGAACGCTATAAATAATAAAACCTTACAACTCATTTTTGGTGATGTGACATTAGGAGTGAGTGGGGAAGATTTTCATTATATCTTCTCCTACCAGACAGGAGGGATAGAATCTCTCGTGATAGAGGGGAAAGAATGGCTTTATCGCACACCAAAACCAACCTTTTGGCGTGCTACTACAGATAATGATAGAGGGAACGGCTTTTCTTACAAATCAGGGATGTGGTTAGGTGCTGATTTATTTATAAGATGTAGTGATGTGGCAGTAGTAGTAGATGGCAAGAAAATAGAAAAGCCTATGGCACCTACTAATAATAAGTATACAGGTCAGGAGTACGCTAGGGAGGTAAGTCTATGCTTTACCTATAGAACGAATACAGTGCCAGCTACAGAAGTAGAGGTAACCTATACAGTCCAAGTAGATGGCACAATAGGGGTAAAGGTACATTATCATGGAAAAGAAGGCTTACCTAGCTTGCCTGTATTTGGAATGCGTTTTATTATGCCAACAAAAGCAGTAGGGTATACCTATGAAGGTTTATCTGGCGAAACCTATCCTGATCGCATGGCAGGAGGAGTACCAGGTACCTACTCTGTAGAAGGCTTACCAGTAACACCCTATATGGTACCTCAGGATTGTAATGTGCATATGGCAACTCAAAAACTGACAGTAACACGTGGCACTACCTTAAATAATGCTGATGCTGACAAGCATACTTTTAGTTTGCAGTTTGAGGCGGTAGGAGAACCTTTTGCGTTTTCTTGTATCCCTTATACTGCAGAAGAGCTGGAAAATGCAACACATCAAGAAGAACTTCCTTTACCTAGAAGAACAGTTGTATCGATACTAGGAAGAGTACGTGGTGTAGGAGGTATTGACAGTTGGGGAAGTGATGTGATGCCCCAATATCAAATTGATGCGACTCAGGATATAAGCTATTCTTTTTCTATAAAAAAAGGATGATTAGTCTCTTTAGAGGCTATTTCTAATTCTAGCCTTGGCTAGTATTAGAAATAGCCTTTTTTTTAGCACAAATAAAATTACAAGAATTTAAAAAATATTATAAATAATATATAATCAAAATATGTGCTATTTAAAATAGAACGAGGTGGATAGAGATGAATAAACAGATTTTAAAACCAACTATGGAAATGAAATATGCTGAGGAATTAGGGCTACTTCGCAAGCTCGATACAGATAAAAAGCCTAAGAACTGGTTAATGTCTCCGAAAGCAGTGAGAACCTTTATTCTAGGGAGTGCCAAGCCTATTGTATATGAAGGACAAAAAGTTAAAGTGGAGAAGAAGTTTTTTGGAGATGATGCCCTTATTGAAAGAAGTATAGTGACTTTAGCAGGGAATAGAGGACTGATGTTAGTAGGAGACCCAGGAACAGCTAAGACCATGCTGAGTGAGCTTTTAGCAGCAGCTATTTCGGGGGATAGCACCAACACCATTCAAGGAACTGCTGGAACCACGGAGGATATGATTAAGTATTCTTGGAATTATGCCATGCTGATTTCTAAGGGGCCTGTTAAAGAAGCCCTTGTACCAGCCCCTTTGTACATAGGCATGAAGGAGGGAAGGATCACCCGCTTTGAGGAGATTACTAGGATGCCTTTAGAGATTCAAGATAGTTTAATTAGTGTGATGAGTGATAAGCTCCTCAATATCCCAGAATATGCAGAAGAGCCGGTTTTATATGCTACAGCAGGCTTTAATGTTATCGCCACTGCTAATACAAGAGATAAGGGAATTAATGAGATGAGTAGTGCCCTCAAGCGTCGTTTTAATTTTGAAACGGTACTACCTGTAAGTACGGTGTCCATGGAGGCTAAGATTATCAAACAGGAATGTGAAAGGATGTTTGAGGAAAATCAATTAGACCTACAGGTGGACGAAAAGGTCGTGGAGCTTTTAGCGGTGACATTTAGAGAGCTAAGAGAAGGTATGAGTGATGAAAATATTAAGGTAGAGATACCTACTTCCGTTATGAGTACAGCGGAAGCTGTTTCTGTCTATTATCAAAGTGCCCTACAGGCTTATTACTACAAAGAGGGTAAGGTGTCTGTAGAAGAACTGGTGCAAAATATTAAAGGTGCTGTTTTAAAGGAAAACAAAGAAGATTTAGGTAAGCTAAGAGAGTATTTTAATACAGTAGTTAAAAAACGTGCAGATAAAGAAGGAGTATTATGGAGAGATTATTACGAGGCGAGGAATCAGTTGAAGTAAAGACCCTCTTTCAACAAGCCTTTGACTATAAGGCCCCTGTTGTGTTATTTCCTATTAGACATCATAGCCCAGCTTGTACCAAGCATCTAAGAAGCGTTATAGCAGCCTATGAACCAGAAGTCCTTTTAATAGAAGGCCCTCAAAATGCGGAGGAACTTATAGGGGATTTAGCCAAGAAAGGCAATCAACCTCCTTTTTGCCTTTATTTAAGCTATGATGATGCCAAGGGGCTACTAGGAGAAGAAGGTGAAAAATATCGTGCTTATTACCCCTTATTAGCCTATTCTCCTGAGTTAAATGCCATTCAGGCTGCCCAAAAGGCCAATATTCCTTGTGAATTTATTGATTTACCCTATCATGAAAAGCTTTATAATCAAGAGAGTGTGGATGCTACCTTAGAAAAAAAGGAAGAGACTGATAGGCTTTTTACAGTAGGTGATTATTATAAAAAGCTGTGTGAAAAGACGGGGTGCAGAAACTTTAATGAACTATGGGAAAAGCTTTTTGAAATTAATGGCTTAAATCAACAACCTCAAGATTTTGTAGAAAGTGTTTTTACTTATTGCTATTATACGCGGCTAGCTATACCTGAGGAGGAAATGCTTAAGGGAGGGGACCTGGCTCGCGAGCAGTATATGAGAGAAAGAATAACCTTGGCCAAGCAAAAGTATAATAAGGTCTTAGTGGTGACGGGAGGCATACATACTATTGCCCTTGTTAATGATGGGGCGGAGAGTCCAAAGAGCTCCTCGGAGGTAAAGGTTAAACATATAGAGGCAGATAGGCCTAAGACCTATTTAATGCCTTATTCTTTTGAAGCCAGTGATCAAAATGATGGTTATGAAGCAGGTATGGCCTTTCCTTATTTTTATCAAAGGGTATGGGAGCTGATGGGTAAAAGCCAAAACCAGCCTTATGAGGAGGCCATCCTTAGTTTTATCATGGATGTGGCAAGAAAAATGCGAAAAGTACAAGCCCTTTCTATTACAGATGAAATGCAGTCCCTTTATATGGCTAAGGGGCTATGTGGGCTGAGAGATAAGGCGTTTCCAGGGGTTTTTGAACTGATTGATGCAGTGAAAAGTGCTTTTGTAAAGGGAGAAGTTAACGACCACTATGAACCTGTTATGGACACACTTTATGAGTTGTTAACAGGCTTAGAGATGGGGAGCATTAGTGAGACTAAAAACATTCCTCCCATTGTAACAGACTTCTTAGAGCAGTGTAAAAAATTTGGTATACAAACTAAGACTTCCTTAGAAAAAGAAACAAGATTAGATATTTATCAAAAAGAAAGGCATAGGCAAAAAAGTTGCTTTTTTCATCAAATGGATTTTTTAGGGGCAAATTTTTGCACCTATGAAAAAGGACAAGATGAAAGAACGGGTGTAGGACGTATTTTGCTAAGAGAAACTTGGCGTTATCGTTATAATCCTAGAGTGCAGGCTCAATTAATTGATAAAAGTGTTTACGGAGGCAGTATAAGGGAAGCCTGTGTTTATCTTTTGACACGAAGCATTACAGGAGTACATCATACAGCCAGTTCATTAGCGAGTAGGCTTAATGCAGCAGAAAAGATGGGGATTGATGAACTCTATGAACAACTGGCTATGACTTTAGAGAAGGTCATAGGGGAAGATATGAGTTTTCTAAGTGTGGCAGAATGTTTTAGGACGCTAAGCTTTATTGCAGAAAAGCTACAATTAAGACGCAGAAAAGAGTCACAAGGCTTTAAAAGCCTACAAGCTTTGGCTCTTTATCGGATGAAGCTTCTCATTCCTACTATAATGACGGCACCAAAGACAGAAGAAGATGAGCTTTGTCATGAGTTTAAGTTTGTTTATGAGTGCTTGATGCATGAGGCCATACAAGAAGGCAATTCTCACTTAGAAGAGGTTCACTTCCTGCAGGCCTTGGAGGATTTGTTTCATGAAAACACGGCTAATAGTGCTTTAGTGGGAACAGCTGGTGGCATTCTACTAAAAAGTGAAGAGATGGCTCTAGAGCAGGTTATGAATAAATTTGAGTGGTATTTAATGGGAAGCCTAGAGGCAAAGAAAGAATCAGCAGCCTTCTTGAAGGGCTTCTTTGAAGTGGCTAAAGATACTCTATTTATTGAACCCAAACTGCTTATTTTAATAGATGAAGTATTAAGGGAAACGAGTGGAGAGGATTTCTTAGAGATATTGCCTGACTTAAGGCTTGCCTTTACCTATTTCTTGCCCTTTGAAACGGATAGAATAGCCCACTTAGTGGCCCAGTACTATGGAGTCAGTAGCGAAAGCCTATTAACTACCCAAGCTGTGGACCCCAAGGATAGAAGCTGGGCTAAGGAAGCAGACCTGGCAAGTTATCATTTGCTAAGGACTTGGCATGGCAAGGGAGCTAGCATAGAAGACAAAGAAACGCTTTCTTCAATACTTCCCCTAAAGAGACAAGCAACTTGGGACATTTTGGGTAGCAAAATAGAGGATAAGGAAGAGCAGCTTAATAAATGGCGACTGGTTTTAGGAAGCTTTGCAGAGTGGAGTATTCCTTTAGATAAAAGGTATGTGGATATCGATCAGACCTTAGAATTTTTATATAGCAGGGAGTATAGCAAAGAGCAGGGTATTCGGGAGGAGCAAAAGACAGGAGGACGAGAGGCTTCTAAGCTTACTGTTCCTGAGTGGCTTCATAAGGTGAGAAAATTATTTCCTCATGATACCGTGGAAATGATGCAAAAACAGGCACTTGATAAATACCAGATCGTAGAGCTTTTACTGGATAATCAAATCTTAAAAAAGATGCAGCCAGATATGGGGCTATTAAAAAGTATATTGACATTTAAAAATCAAATGAGAGGGGAAGTCGTTGCTACAGCCAGAAAGCTGATAGAACAGATCGTTAGGGAGCTTCAAGAACAATTGCAAAATGAGGTTAGGGAAAGCTTTTCAGGCAAGAAAAATCCCTATAAAAGTAGTCCAGTTCGTACAATCAGGAACTTGGATTTGAAAAAGACTATTCGTAAAAATCTCAGGCACTACGACCAAGAAAATCAGAGATTAATCCCGACTCAATTTTACTTCACCTCCAAGATTAGAAGACACAATGCATATCATATTATTATTGCAGTGGATGAAAGTGGCAGTATGATGGACTCTGTTATTTATAGTGCCATTATGGCAGGGATTTTTTCTAAGTTATCCATGCTCCGTACAGACCTTATTATTTTTGATACCTCTGTGGTGGATTTATCAGACTATATTACAGACCCTGTGGAGATTCTAATGAATATACAGCTAGGAGGAGGAACGAATATTTCCAAGGCTTTAGACTATGTATTAGGTAAGATTACCCTACCTCAAAAGACCATAGTTGTTTTAATAAGTGACCTCTTTGATGGCTATGCCTATAACCTCATGTACAAACGTGTTCATGATATTGTTGAAACAGGTGCTAATCTGTTTGTGTTAACCGCTTTAGATTATACAGGAAATGGTAGCTATGACCGCAATGCAGCACAGAATATGGCTAATTTAGGAGCCCATGTAGCCGCCATTACACCAAAGGAGTTGGCGAATTGGATAGCAAAGATCGTATTGTAACTTGGTTAGATGGCATTTATCCCTTTCTTACAGAAGCCTATTTATTAACCCTCACCAATAAAGGCATTTATAATAGAGCCCATAAGGATTTGGAGAAAGGTAAGGAGGGGACCAGGTTAGTTTGGAATGAAGAACAGTTAGCTCTACAGGTACAATTAGAGGAAGAGGTTTGTGTTACCTTAAAAGCGCCTATACAAGATAGTCAGTGTACTTGCCCTTCTCAAAGTCTATGTAGGCATATTATGACAGCTTTATTATATTGCAAAGAGTATTATGAGAAAAATAAGCAAAGTGATAGAAGGAGTATAGGAGATAATGGCCCCTCAGAGGGGGAGGCTAGCCCTAGTTGCATAGAAGAAGAGAAGCAGGTAGAAGGAGTAGCAGATTTATTAGAGCTGGAGGCTTTGACAGATGAAGAAATAGCCAAATGCTTTGGGAAAAAAATATATAATCAAGCACTAAAGCAGATGGAATACTTTAAAAACGTGAGTTTTGATTATGGGGCTTTTGTAACAGTGACCTTGGAGGATAAATACAGTGTTTATTTTACAAAAACCAATACCTTGTCTCAAGCCATCTGTTCTTGTAAGGAAGCTGGCCTATGCGTTCATAAGCTTTATGCCCTTATAGCCTATTTGCAAGGAGAAAAAAAGAGGCAGCTTCAGCCTATTGAAGAGGCTTTTAAATGGGGAGAGGAAGAAGAGAGCTGCTCTTTGGAACTTAAAAAAGAAATAAGCCTTATTGTAGATAAGGGGCTGGCAAGTCTTACGAAACGTAGCATTAGAAAAGTGGAAACCTTGTATATCAAGGCTTATGGCTGTAAATTTTATGAGCTGGCCAGTGAACTAAAAAGTCTATCAGGAGAACTTATTTATTATTTCTCTAGAAATGTAGCCTTTTCACCTAATAATACCATGCACCTGCTTTGTAAAATATATAATCGATTGGAAGCTATGGAAGTACATAAGCAAGATCAAGTGAAGCTAAAATATTTACTGGGTCAGCTTCGGCCAGAAAGCTTAGAATTAGCTGAACTGCATCTTGTGGGAGTAGGGGGAAGGTGCTTTTTGTCTAAGAGACAGGACTTAGTCATCATGAGTTATTTTTATTGCCAAGAGGTTCAGCGCATTATAACGATGAGTACATTAAGACCATTAGGGAACTCTGAAGGGAATAATAGTTATCAAAGAGGAAGTCATTTTAATAATGGCCTTAATGGATTAATAGAGCATTTATATAGTGAACCTTTGATATGGGAGGAGGAGAGAAGCTTTAAAAGTATTATGAGTAATAAGGTTGTTTTAGAAAAGGGTGTGCTTAAAGAAGGTAAACTTTCTAGTACAAAAAAATCCCAAAGCAAAATGGTAGGAGAGACAACTCTAGAAGATCTTTTACCTTTAGGGATAAAAAATTATAGAGAGCTTAAAGGAAAGCTTCAAGCAGAAAAGGAAGATTACTTCAAGTCTTATGGAACAAAGCAAAACACCTATATCATCCTACCTGAAAGCATTTCTGAAAGTCTATATAATAAGGTCACTCAAAGACTAGAATTCCTCGTTTATGATCAGAGGGGAGAGAGCATCTTATTTTATCTACCCTATAATGCTGTGACAGAGAAAAGGATTAGTAGGCTAGAAGAAACAGAAAAACAAATTTATAGGGCTATTCTAGGTCAGGTATTTGTGAAGGGAGATCAGCTAGAAGCTGAATTACTTTGCTTATTTAAACAGGAGGGAGTCGAAGGAAAGTGGGAAATTTAGATTTTATAGTAGAAAAGACAGAAGAGCTTTTAGGTGACCTCCTGTTAAGTGGCTTTCAGAGTATTTATGAGGCAAGCTTAGAGCAGATCGATGAGCTAGAAAAGCTTTATGCGCTTTATGGCATGGTAGGAGGGAAGCAATTAGTGCAGCAATTAAGGAGAGAATTACTTAAGAGAAAGAATAGCTTTGACTATGATTTACAAGACTTAATGCTTGCTTACAGTCAGTTAGAATTCTATATATCTTCCTTATAAGAAAGCGTTTTTAGAGGGGTTAAAATAGATTTAAAAATTTATTTATAAAAACTGTTGACATATGTAATGTGTTAGTGTATGATTGTAAAAGTCGCTGGTAAACAGCAGACAAATAGAAAACATCTTTTAAAGATGTAAACTATAACTTGTACTTTGAAAAACAAATACTACGAAATGATAGATTTAAACTTCAAATGCTAGTTTATCTAGCAAGCTAAATTAATTTTTAGCGCCTAATGATAACGCAAGTTGTCAGGGTAACAAACAGATG
>JAEZKI010000381.1 GCA_023415525.1 Bacillota bacterium
CTATAAGGTTGGCTGTTTACTAGAAGCCATAGATCAGTTCCAGACTTTAAGCCAAGAGGAACTGGTCCATGTTGTTAGAGGAAGTTTTACTACAAGACTTTTAACGAAGCAAACAGCCTTTATTGTGGTAGAAACAAAGGAACAGGAAGAAGAGCTTTTAAAATGCCAAGAAGAATACATATCAGGTAAAAAGCAACTTCAAAGCCAAATGCCCTCTAATATGGCAGAGCCACCTATTTTATTATGTATGGTTATTTTACTTGCAAGCGTAAGTTATTTTAAGAAAAGACAGAGCAGTCAAAAGAAGAATGTATAAATGATTTAGGCAATGTAAAAAGAATGTAGACTTTAAATTTTATAAGGTGTACATTCTTTTTTATTGCTTACTACAGGCAGGTTGTGTAAGATAAAAGAATAATATATTAAAATATTTTAAATATTTTAATGATAAGAGAGGAAGAAAAGGAAAGAAGGGAGAAAAATGGATGAGCTTGAACAGATAAAGGCATTGGTTGGAAAGGAGGTAACAGCAGAACAATTAAAAGATGTAGATTGCTATGTTCATGGCAAAATAGGGTTATTTATTCCTAGTAGGGGGCCTTGTCAATATGCAGCTAAACCAAATCATACTCACCCTTCCTATATGTTTGTACTTTTTGTGGATGAGGAAAAGGAACAGCTGGATATTAAATTAAAAGGAAGCCAGTATTTAGTTGTAGCTACATCACCAGATATTCCTCATAATGATAGTGAGATGCAGTTTTATTACTACTGTATTTTAATTGAAAAAGGCTATTTTGAGGAGCAATATAAGTTATATAGTCAAAACATACCTTGCTTAGACCAGACATCATTTATGGTATGCCACGATATGCTAAAGACTTTAAATACTTTTATCTTTGAAGTAACCAAGAGAATGTCCAATGCAGATATTACTTTAGCAGCACAAACCACACTGATTACACACTGGCTTATAAGGAGCTTATTGGGAGAAAACTATGATATGCGTCCTATAGCTACTCATTATGCCGTAGCTCGAGCTCAGCATTACATCGAGCAACATTTTAATGAAGGGATAACAGTAGGAGGCCTGGCACAATTAGGGAATATGTCTGTCTCCAATTTTAATCGTATTTTTAAGAAGGAGATGCACATTACACCTATAGAATACTTGATTCATGCAAGAGTAGAGCAGGCAAAAAAATTTCTAAGAAGAGGTGAACTATCTATTACTGAAATAGCCCTACGCTGTGGATTTAGTAGTAGTGCACATTTTTCTTCCAAGTTTAATAAGGAGGTAGGTGTCACACCTTCTGAATATCGTCAAGCCTATATTATGAAAAGATAGTTGTATTATGATAAAAAATGACTTTATTTTGAAATTAAATTTTATTTTTTACATTTATAATAATTCTATTATTTTTTAGGAGGGATATAGATGGGAAAAGAAGAGATTTATCAATTAATGAACGAAAACCCAGTTTTTCATTTAGCAACTATGGATGGGGATCAGCCGAGAGTAAGAGGCATGCTTTTATTTAGAGCTGATGAAGAGGGAATTATTTTTCATACTGGATCTATGAAGGATGTATTTACACAAATTGAAAAAAATCCTAAGGTAGAATTATGCTTTAATGCAAATGGCACACAAATAAGAGTAGCTGGTGTCTTAGAGTTAGTAGAGGATGATAAGCTTAAAGAGGAAATTTATAGTCACCCTTCTCGAAAATTCTTGCATGCGTGGAAAGAATTAGATATTGATAGCATGCTTCGCATCTTTCGCTTAAAGCATGGCACAGCAGTAGAGTGGACAATGGCTACTAACTTTGATGCAAAAAAACCAATACAGTTATAGAGTACAAGAGGATGTCTTTCTAATCATTCAGAGGAAGGACATCTTTTTTTGCTTATTTATTAGATGAATACAAGAGTAGACTAGGAGTTATGAAGGACTAGAGGTATAATAGAGATAAGCAGTTGATAAAATAAGAGATAAGGGGGACAAGATGGCCACAACAGTTGATTATATAGAGTATGTATGTGATCAAATAAGAGGTGTAGGGGTTATAAAGTACAAAAAGATGTTTGGAGAATATATGGTTTATGTGAATGACAAACCCATATTACTTGTATGTGATAACACAGTTTTTGTGAAGAAGCTAGATTGTATTTTACAACTGATGGAGGGTGCAGAACAAGGAGCTCCTTATAAAGGAGCAAAAGAGCATTATATTTTGGATGTTGAGGATAAAGAATTAAGCAAGGAAGTCATCGCTCTTTTAGAGCAAGTAATACCTATTCCAAAGCCAAAGAAAAAGAAAATAAAGGAAGTCTAATGAAGTAATTAGTTAAGAGGATTAACTTGTTAGGGGCTTATTAAGTAGACAAAGTAAAGGTTTAGAAGCACTATAGGCGAAGAGAAATGAAAAAGTATAAAAAAACTATTGACTTATGTAATGCAATGGTGTAACATTATACAAGTCGCTAGCAATGAGCGACACAGTAAAGGTTACATGAGTAACCACTTGTACTTTGAAAAACAAATACTACGAAATGATAGATTTAAACTTCAAATGCTAGTTTATCTAGCAAGCTAAATTAATTTTTAGCGCCTAATGATAACGCAAGTTGTCAGGGTAACAAACAGATG
>JAEZKI010000388.1 GCA_023415525.1 Bacillota bacterium
GTTTGAAACTGGAGTAATCAAAGTTTTCCATTTCAATCCAACGAATAAAGTGGTAAGGCAGCATTTGCGTTTTAATTTCTACACCGTATTCATTTTTAAGACGATATTCTAAGACTTCAAATTGTAACACACCTACAACACCAATGATAAGCTCTTCTGTTCCTGTAAGATGAGGCTTAAAGACTTGTACAGAACCTTCCTCTGCTAATTGAGTAACTCCTTTAACAAATTGTTTACGTTTAAGGGCATTAAGGGTAGAAACACGCATAAAATGTTCAGGTGCAAACTGAGGAATGCCTTCATAGCGAAGATTTAAGTTTTCACTACATAAGGTATCCCCAATATTAAAAATCCCAGGATCATGGAGACCAATAATATCTCCAGCATAAGCGGTTTCTACTGTTACACGGTCTTGGGCTAGAAATTGTTGGGGCTGTGCTAATTTGACTTTTTTACCTTTTTGAACATGGTTTACCATCATGCCTTTTTCAAACTTTCCTGAACAAATACGAAGGAAGGCAATACGGTCACGATGGGCAGGATTCATATTGGCTTGAATCTTAAAAATAAAGCCTGAAAAATAAGATTCTGTAGGAGGAATAGCACCGAGGTTACTTACACGGGGTTGAGGAGGTGTTGTGATCTCCAAAAAAGCTTCCAAGAAAGGCTCTACACCAAAGTTGGTAAGGGCACTACCAAAGAAAACAGGGGTGAGATTTCCTGCTAAAATCTGTTCTAAGTCAAATTCATCGCCTGCCATATCTAAAAGTTCAATATCTTCAAGAAGCTTATCGTGAAGAGCACTTCCAATAAGTTGACTGAACTTCTCATCAGAAGGATCCCCTTTAACTGCTTTAGCAATAGATTCCCCGTGATTCCCATCATTAAAAAGCTCAATTTGCAGTTTGCGACGGTTATAAACGCCTTTAAAATCTTTCCCGCTTCCAATAGGGAAGTCCATAGGGTAAGAGCGAATGCCTAAAACATTCTCTAATTCTTCTAAAAGCTCAAAGGGATCTTTCCCATGGGCATCCATTTTATTGATAAAAGTAAAAATAGGAATACCACGCATTTTACACACTTTAAAGAGTTTCTTCGTTTGTTCCTCCACCCCTTTAGCAGCATCAATAACCATGACAGCACTATCCGCAGCAACTAAGGTACGATAGGTATCTTCACTAAAGTCTTGGTGACCAGGGGTATCCAAAATATTGATACAACAACCGTTGTAATTAAATTGGAGTACACTAGAGGTAACGGAAATACCTCTTTGCTTTTCGATTTCCATCCAGTCTGAAACGGCATATTTTTGAGAACGACGTGATTTAACAGAACCAGCAGAACGAATAGCACCTCCATAGAGCAAGAATTTTTCAGTAAGTGTCGTTTTACCTGCATCAGGGTGAGAAATAATCGCAAAGGTTCTTCTTTTTTGTATTTCATCTTGATATTCTAAATTTTCTATCGACATTTTATCCGTCCTTATCTTTATCGCACTAAATTTATCTTCTACAATACAACATATAATTATCCTATGTCATAGGATAAAATGTCAAGACTTGTTTAAGTTCTTTTGCTAAATTGTGTTTTACATTTAGGACAAGTAATGCGAATATTACCTCGCCCTCTAGGAACACGTAAGGTTTGCTTGCAGGAAGGACAATGATAATAACGATGGGTTTTACTGTCTTTTAAACGTTGCCAGTAGCTGAGAAGTTTTTTCTTAAAGGGATACCAATAACGTAAAAAACGAAAGTTTTCTTGTTGCCTTTTAGTGATATTTTTAGAAAAAATTCGAAAATAGCAATAGATTAAAGGGGCATAGGCCAGTAAAGAGAGGTAGGGAATATTTATTAAATTAAAAAGAAAAGAAAGGGGTAGGACAAGTAACACTAAAAAAAGAGAAAATTGATCCATCCCATAACAACCAGCGGTTATTTTTTTTAACCAGTTCATAAAAAGCTCCTTTCTAAAAATAAAGGGTATATATCTAACTTTATTATAAGCAAAAAGTATTAAGATAATATATAGAAAAGAGAAGTAGACTTCTAAAAGTCTGACTTGCATAGGTAAAGAACACTGTTTAAGATAAAGGTAATAACTAAAGAGTTATCATCCACTAAAAATAGGAAATAAAAAGATAAAGGAGAGGGAGAGATGAAATTAGTAACATTTAAAAATCAAGGCAAAGAAACCGTTGGTGTTTTAGACTTAAAGGGAGAAAAAGTTTATACTTTAGAGACTTTTGGCTTAACTTATAAAAGTATGAATGAGTGGATTAGAGAAGGAAAAGATGAGGAGTGGGAACGGGTAAGAAGTAGTCTTAATCAAGGACCACAAGGTGGTATTTTGCTACAGGATGTGGAGTTACTAGCGCCTATTCCACGTCCAAGACAAGATATCATCTGTTTAGGTATTAATTATCTAGCCCATGCAGAGGAATCTGCACGTTATAAAAAAGAAGCCTTTGGGGGAGAACGTCCCTTTGCCGTTTATTTTTCAAAACGTGTCAGGGAAGCTGTAAAAGATGGTGGGTTTATTCCAAGCTACGAAGGGCTTGTAGATAGTTTAGATTATGAGGTGGAGCTAGCTGTGATTATAGGAAAGGATGCACAAGGTGTAAGTCGAGAAGAAGCCTTTAACTATGTTTTAGGTTACACCATTATAAATGATGTGAGTGCTCGTAATCTACAAACCCAACATAAACAATGGTACTTTGGAAAAAGCTTAGAAGGCTTTTGTCCTATGGGTCCTTGGATTGTAACGAAAGAGGAGTTGCCTATTCCGCCCCAACTTCCTATTTGCTCAAGGGTTAATGGGGAGCTTAGACAAAATGCCAATACCAATTTACTAATCTTTGATATTGCCCATGTTATTAGTGAACTTTCTCAAGGGATGATTTTAGAAGCAGGGACAATCCTAGCCATGGGGACACCAGCAGGTGTAGGGATGGGCTTTGATCCACCTAGATTCTTAAAAGCAGGAGATATTATTGAATGTGAAATTCAAGGAATTGGAAAATTAACCAATCAAGTGAAATGAAAAAGGAAAGAAATTTAAGAAAAACTTGGAAAGGATGCTATTGGAAAAATGGAGCAAGATAGCTTATAATAGTGCAGACAACATAAAATGAAAGACGTAGGAGAAAAAAATGAAGACTTTAAAAGCATTTATAAAGTATTATAAGCCTTATCTGGGCTTATTCTGGATGGATATGGGTTGTGCTTTGACTTTGTCAGGTATTGATTTGGCCTTTCCTTTACTTGTCAAATTCCTAATGGACAATATCTACACCTTAGATGATGTTTCAAAGATGATAAACTATACCTTAGGGATGGGGGCTTTTTTACTAGGGCTCTATATCATAAAATATTTTTGCCAATATTTTATTACCTCATGGGGTCATATTATGGGGGCTCGTATGGAATCCGATATGCGTAGGGATCTCTTTGCTCATTTTGAGAAACTTTCCTTTTCTTATTATGATGAAACCAATACGGGAAAGCTAATGTCACGCCTCGTGAATGACCTCTTCGATATTTCAGAGTTAGCCCACCATGGTCCAGAGG
>JAEZKI010000428.1 GCA_023415525.1 Bacillota bacterium
ACCTGAAGAAGGGTATAAGACACAAACAGCTGTTACACTTGTAGAAGGTATTTGCGCCATGATAGGTATTTTTATATTATCATTATTCTTACACTAGACTAAGCTACATAGATTTACTCTATAAATAGTTAAAAAGCCACTAGGTATTAAGTAATTAATGTCTGGTCTTTGTAGAAGGAGGTGGCGAGATGACTTTAAGGGAAGAGGCAGACTATATTGTAAATAAGGCTATTTCTGCAGCCCTTCCAGATGAAGCAGTAAGACAAGCTCTAAAAACTAAAGATTTTGGTAAAGGCAAAGTTTATATGGTTGCAGTAGGTAAGGCGGCATGGCAGATGGCTAAAGCTGCAAGTGACTGTTTAGATAAACAGATTGAGAAAGGCATCTGCATTTCGAAATACGGACACATCATGGATGAGCTACCTCATATAGTGTGCTATGAAGCAGGGCATCCCATACCTGATGCCAATTCCTTCAGAGCGACCCAAGTAGTTATTGATTTGGTAACAGGTCTTAATGAAGAGGATACCGTACTGTTTTTGCTATCAGGGGGAGGATCCGCTTTATTTGAAAAGCCCCTTGTAAGCGAGGAGGAACTGGCAGATATAACAAGGCAACTTTTGGCCTGTGGTGCAGATATTGTGGAAATAAATACACTTCGCAAAAGATTATCAGTTGTTAAAGGTGGAAAGTTTGCTCAGCTTTGTTTACCAGCTCAGGTATTTAGTGTGGTATTAAGTGATATTATTGGCGATCCACTCGATATGATTGCTTCAGGACCAGCTTATCCAGACGATTCCACCAGTGAAATGGCAAAGAAAATTATCTCCAAATATCATTTGCAATTAAGTCCGGAAGCAATGAAGCTGATGGATATAGAAACGCCTAAAACATTAACAAATGTTGAGACGATGATTACAGGATCTGTTAAATTACTTTGTCAAGCGGCAGCAACGGCTTGTGAACAGCTTGGGTACAAGACACTTATTCTAACAGATTGCTTAACTTGCGAAGCAAGGGAAGCAGGGACCTTTCTAGCAGCTATCGCCAGAACTTATCAGCATAGCAAAGAGAGTTTAGCTTTTATTGTTGGAGGAGAAACCATCGTTCATTTAACAGGGTGTGGAAAAGGTGGAAGAAATCAAGAATTGGCACTTTCAGCGGCTTATGGCATCGGAGACTTATATCAAACGGCCATATTCAGTGTGGGCTCAGATGGAACGGATGGACCTACAGATGCTGCTGGAGGTTATGTGGATCAAGATACACAGGCCATACTAAAGAAGCAGGATATAGAAATTTTTGAGGTACTTAAAGAGAACGATTCCTATCACGCACTACAAAGAACAGATGGGCTGATTATGACAGGTGCAACAGGAACCAATGTAAATGATGTAGCTGTCTTATTAATTCGCAGGTAAGGTTAATTATTTAGGATGAAAAAGGCTGTCGCACTAGCTGATTGATATGCCCCCTGTCAAGTAGACAGGTTAAATATCTAAAATGTGATACTGAAAAACGACCACATGATGGTGTGGTCGTTTTTCTATGCGCACCTTCTCTTTTAAGATATGATTCGATAGCTTGTACCTTTAATTTCATTAGAAGACAAACATTAGTGTTAAAACAATATAAGAAATACGAAAGTTTTTTTTAAGACAAATATAGGCACTTCCCATGAGTAGGGCTAAGATAAAACACTCTATAGCAGTTGAAAGACCTTTACTAGCAATATGTGCAACTGCCCAAGTTAGGCCACAAAGTATGCCTCCCCAAGGTATGTATGGTGACCCTTTTGAATTTTCAAAGGCATTTTGGCTTAATGCAATAATCAAAGTAATTAATAGACCTTCAAAAAAATAATAAATATATTGAAAGATAAAGAGGATAATACCACTTGATAAATTACTACGGTAAATTTTCTTGTTTAGCTCAGCTAGAGGTTTAAATTGATAATCCCAAGAAATATAGGATAGGATAAGAGCAATGATAAATAAGAATAAAACAACCAGCCATTGTTTAGAGGAAGGTTTTTCCTTAAAGGCTAGAAGGTTTAATCCACTTTTTTGAGCAGAACGTATAAGTAAGAGGGCACTTATTCCCCATAGGATACAAGTAATGCTCCAATGAATAATACTTTGAGAAAGTGAAAGATTAGAGAAGCTCATGATGTCATCCATGTTATAAACAAATGCTTCAATGATGATAACAATGATTTCCCATAAAACAGCAATAAAAGCTAATAGGCTTAGGAAAAATAATTTTTTTGAAGAATACACTCTTTCCATAATTAAACCTCCTTATCACTGGGGCATGATGTAGATTGCTTTAATTCTTGTAATCTTTTCAGTTCTAAATTTTGTTTTTTTGTTTCATTATATAGCTGAATATAGTAGAGGATGGCTAGTATAAAGTAAGGAATACTAAAAGAACGGATCATATCCCTATAGGGATGGGGAGGATAGGGAGGGTGCAATGTTGTAAAATAAGTGTAAAGAATGACACAAATAAGTCCAATAACATACTCAATAATGATTGCAACAATAGGAGGAAGATTTTCAAAGCGAGTATGCTGAGACAAGATAACTGTTCCCAAGCAACATAAGAAGAAAGCACTTAAAATATTAAAATGTGTAGAATTAAAGTGATCTAAAAATCCCTCAGTGCAAACTATAAATAAAGTAAGAATAGTAAAGCAATAGCAAATGATAGTTAAGAAGTTGTTCTTATTAATTAATCTCACATTAACCTCCTAATAACTGTGACTTGATTTTTTGAATATTAGCTTGAAAAGCTTTATTGTAGTGT
>JAEZKI010000469.1 GCA_023415525.1 Bacillota bacterium
ACTCAACTTGGTGGCACCTTCTACTACGGCCATACGACCATCTACCTTAATCTTTGCACCTGTCCGTTTCAATTGGTCAATATACTGAAAACGATTATCCCATACGCCTTCTATCACTGTACTTGTCCCATTTGCTACACTTAATAAAGCCACCATCTGAGGTTGTAAATCTGTTGGAAAACCTGGATGAGGTAGAGTCTTTACATTGGTTGCACGTAACTCAGTAGGTGCAACAACACGCACATAATCATCACCTTCTTCTATCTCAATGCCCATTTCCATCATTTTAAGGCTAACGGAATACATATGCTCTGGAATAATATTGCGCACATAGACATCTCCACCAGTAATAGCTGCTGCTATCATATAAGTTCCTGCTTCTTTCTGATCTGGTATTGTAGAATATTTACCACCCATGAGCTTTTCTACACCCTTGATACGAATCACATCTGTACCTGCTCCTTTTACTTCTGCTCCCATCATATTAAGGAAGTTGGCTACATCTACTACATGAGGTTCTTTAGCCGCATTCTCAATAATAGTAGTTCCTTCTGCCAGAACAGCAGCTAGCATAATATTAATGGTTGCACCTACACTTACTACATCTAAATAGATCTTTGTTCCAACAAGACGCTCTGCATAGGCCTTAATCATCCCATTTTCTACAATTACTTTGGCACCTAAAGCTTCAAAACCCTTAATGTGTTGGTCAATAGGTCTTACACCAAAATTACATCCTCCTGGCATACAGACTTCTGCCTTCTTAAATCTACCTAAAAGTGCACCTAAGAGATAATAGGAAGCTCTAATATTTCCTATATAATCTTTAGTTGCTTCATGGTTATATAGGGTGGATGCATCAACCTTCAGTGTATGGTGATCAATAAAGCTTGTAACAGCACCAAGCTCTTCCATAGCATCCTTAATCTTTACAACGTCATCTATATAAGGTAAATTTTCAATTTCACATAGCCCATCTACTAAAAGTGCTGCAGGCAAAATCGCAACGGCTGCATTTTTAGCTCCATTTATGGTCACTTCTCCTACTAGGCGATTACCACCTCGTATACATAACTCGCTCAACCTTAACACCTCTTAAGTTTTATTTCATTCCTGTAACATTCAATTACACAAAGTTTATTATAACATTATTTATAAGAAATAAAAAGTTTTATTTAATGAATTTATTGGTATAAGCATTAACAAATAGTGGTTTCTCTAACCCCTTTATCGTAATCTTATATGTAGGCACAATTTCTTCAGCTAAAATACGCATTCCTTCTGTCGTTAAGGTATAATAACCTAAGGTTATTTCTGTAATATACAAAGGACTTTCTGGACTAAATTCTACAGGAATTTCCTCTTCAATACCAAATAGTACAAGATCAATAGGATAAATATTTCCTTTTTGCCCTACATTGGTATCTATATGGACCATATGAATAATTGCTTCTCTTATCCCCTCTTCACCTACCCAGAAACGAATATAGCTGTTAAATAGGGGATACCCTTCAAAGTCTGCATAATAAGTGAGTTCCATACTTTCACCAACTGTTCGCTCTTCAATGTGTTTCTTTGAAAATTTACTTCCGAAGTCTGCTTTACTAATAAAATCTTGGCATAAGCGCCTTGCTCGTGTTGTGTTCATTTCCTTATACTTTTTTTCTGTGCTTAGTGAGGTATAAATGATTTCATTATTCTTCACAGTAAGCTTTTCGTCACCATTTGAATAAGTACGGTTTTCCTTATCTTCTGCGGAAGGCGAAGTATCTATCTCTGTAGAAATGGTCAAATCTCCCAAATGACTATTTAAAAGTTTTTGGGCTAACCTAATGCTCTCTTCCGAATTCATCTCTATTCCTAGTATAGTCCCTGATTTCTTGGGTGTATAGGCTCTAGGCAGTGCTTCTTCTAAAATAATTCCTTTACTTTTAGATATCTTTTGGATATTATCGATTCGTTGCTTTGTGAGCAAATAAGTATTTGTACTCTTAGCAAGATTTATAACGAATAAGATTAAATTAAATAGGATAAATAATTGTATTAGTCTATTTAGTACCTTTGCTCCATTCATCTTTCTCTCCCTTTCTATTCTTCTTTAAATATAGCAAAAAAAATTGACAAAGTGAAGTTTTTCATCTTTGTCAATTTTTCTCTAAGGGTAGTACCACTTGTTTCCATAGGTCACTAACCAATCAAATTCTAAATCACTTTCTAGCTGGTTAACAATGTAACTACATTCTAGATTACTTAGCTTAAGCGTCCCTGCCCCTTTTTTCACTCCCATGTTATTCATGGCGTCAAAAATTTCTCCATAACTCCTTGTTATATCCTCTGCAACAGTTCCCTGGTATCCTACTGTTTTTATATCTAAAAGAATCCATTTTCCCTTAATAACCTGATTATCTTTTATTGTAAGTTCCAGAGTACTATCAAGCCCCAGTTGCTTCTTAACTTCTTCCTTCATCTGGATCTGAAAACCATTATACTTATAGTTAAAGTGATAAATGTATTCCTGGCCCTCTCGTCGCCTTATTCCTGTGAGATAAAGCCCCTTTTTAAGGTATTCAGGGATGGCTGTACAAGAATCAATAAACTGCGTTACTTTTTGAAGACGTTCAAATTGGGTAAGCCTATTCTCTTCATTAGGGGTTAAAATATTAAACTCCATTGTTCCTATAGGGTTATACTTCACGATGGCTCTTAGATTCTCACTAAAGATAATGGTACCATCTGATTTTTCATCAATTTGTTTCAAAAGTGGATTGGTAAAAAAAGATGTCACATATTCTTCTAGTAAATCCATCTTATCTTCCTTCTCCATAGCTTCTAAGGTATTAGTAATCATCAACTTCTGATAAGTTAAAGGTTTAGCCTCACTAATCTCAGGTAAGAATACATTGCCCTCCACATTCCCATGACGCTCAAAGGAAGTAATACTGGGTTGATAAGAGGTCAACTTCTTGGCTACTTCTTCATTACTCAGACTAGACATCACCTTTGAGTGTCCCATTAAACTCGTATACAAAATAGCCTTATGGATCTTATTCCCCTTTGCTGCAATAAGATATATTACTACCTTATTTTCATTATTACTACTTAGATCTACAAAAAGTTGCTCAGCTACTATCTGCTCATCATATTTAGGAATTTTATTCCCTATAATCTCTTCAAGGGTGAGTGGAACAGCATACTCATAGAGAATGCCTTGCTTTCCTATTAAATCTGCATAACTCATTTCTGTTTCTGCCTCAAACTTAAGGGCTCTTTTCTGATTTCTCAGTTCACCAAAGAGTTCATGAATCAGATAATCATATTCTCTATTATTTTCACTTATTTTATATGCTAATGCTAAGTTAACCCATATATTTTTAGGAGGTATCCCTGTTTCTTCTGTTGTTACCGTTTTTGTATCTAAAAAATTAGGGCTTGACATATCGCCAAGCCACACTATTGATATCTGTATTATACATAATATAATGAGTGCTATGAGTATACTAATCTTTATAACGCGCTCTTTCATCCGATCACCATTCTATTACTTTGAATTATTTAATGCACCAGTTCCTGGTTTAGGTAGTTCTAAAATTTTATTCTTATCTGATTCGGTAAACTTCTCAATAACAAAAATCATGTTCCCTTGAATCTTTTTATCTTTTTCATGAGTATAAGTCAAATTAATTTCATTCTGACCATCAAAAAGCTCAATAAGCTGATTAAAACTAGCCGTACTGCCAACGGTAGCTACCTTGTACTCTTTGGTACCTAAAACAAGTCTATTTTTATCCTTACTAATATTATTCACTTTAATGGTGATATTTGTCCCTTCTTTTGCACCACCTTCTAAATTAAGCTGTGCTTCAAAAGTACAAAGATCATAGTATTTCTTAGCATCTAATGTAATACGAATAGAGGAGTCTTCGCTTGTAAGATTAACTGTCTTTTCATCTTCACTCTTTTCTACTACTACATTAAGATTAGAACCAGTAGCTATTGTATCATTAGCATAAATTGTTTGACTAAATAAACCCATACAGACAAAGGCAAATACTAAAATAGCTTTATTAAAGGCTTTCATAGCTGCGAATCCCCCTTTCTACATAATAAAATATATTACAGTGTTATTATAGCTTATTAATATTACAAACACATTACATCGTAGTATCTTTTTTTTTACATTCAAATGGCTATAAAGCCTTTAAATATAAGATTTGAAGTACAACCTTACACTTGTGCCCTTGCCTAATTTACTCTTCATTACAATGCGTCCACCATGAAGCTCCATAAGATCCTTTGCAATGGCTAAACCAAGGCCTGTTCCTCCCATTTTACGCGAGCGGGCTTTATCTACTCTGTAAAACCTTTCAAAAACACGTTCCAGGTCTTCTTTTGGGATACCTATACCTGTATCTGCAATCTCCAGGCAGATCTCTTCCCTAGCTTCAAGCCTTACTTTTATGATGCCTGGATTTATGCTATATTTAATAGCATTTGACAAAATATTGTGCAAAACTTGTTTAATACGCACCTCATCACCTACTACCAAATACAAAGGCTTTTCTTCTACTTCATAAATAAGCTTATGCCCCTTCTTCTCCATATGTATTTTTTGGGCCTCAATGGTATCTTCAAGGAGTTGTTTCAAATTAACAGGCTTAAAGTTTAATTGAATTTGTTTGTTGTCGATACGGGATAACTCCAGTAAATCTTGCACAAGTGTTGTCATGCGATCTGTTTCTTTATTCATGACACCCAAAAAATTCATAGCAATTTCTCGCTCATCTAGGGCCCCTTCTAAAAGAGTTTCCGTATAACTTTTAAGGGTAGTAAGAGGCGTTCGCAATTCGTGAGAAACATTGGCTACAAATTCTTTTCGCATTTGATCGAGTTTCTGCTGCTTTGTTACATCTTGCATAACCACTACTAACCCTTCTGCTTCACCTTTTGCATTGGCATAAGGTGCAAAATGCATGGTCAAATAGCGATCATTAATCTGCAATAATTCTTCGGACTTAAAAGGCTCCTTGCCCTCTACTAACTGGTCAAAAGAAACCTCCACCCCTAGTTTAGAAAAAATTAAGTCAAAGCGGTGGTCCATATTAAGAACACCTACTAAATCATAACATACTGAATTAGCATGGATGAGTACTCCGGTGCGATTAAAGGCCATAACCCCATCTGCCATATGTTCAAATATTTTTTCTAACTTATTTTTTTCGCTACTGATGGTTTCCATGGTATTACTCAATTGACTCGCCATATAGTTAAAGGTTTGGGTGAGTTCACCAATCTCATCTTTTGATTCTATAGGAATGCGTTTAATATCATCTCCTGCTGCTAAATTTCTAGCATTTAGCGTCAGCTTCTTGATAGGTGATGTAATCATCCTAGAAAAGGATATCCCAAAAACTCCGGTGATACACATGGCTACTAAAGAACCCAGAGCTATGGTTCGCATAACATCTACCATATTATTATAGACTTGCTTTGTACTGGCTGTTACATAAATAATGGCTTCTAATTCATTTGTTTTAGGGTCTAGTATAGGACTGGCATAGTCCATGT
>JAEZKI010000019.1 GCA_023415525.1 Bacillota bacterium
AGTCAAGCCCTTGTAAAAAAGGAGTTTATCCAGTGCACTAACTAGTTCATCAATTTGTGGTTTACTGATTTGCATATCTGCTCCTACTTGTTCACCCTTATGATGAAGATCAGCAGTAATAAGAGAAGAGAAGATAACTACTGGTAACTCTCTAAGAACCTCATCTTCTTTAATCTTTCGTGTAACGGTATGGCCATCTAAGATGGGCATTTCAATATCTGTAATAAGTAAATCAATACTTTGATGGAAATTTTTACCTAGCTCTTCTTTTACTTTAAAAATCTCTTCTAAGACATCTCTTCCATTATTAAAGTTCTTTACGTGAGTATAACCTGCTGCAGATAGGACTTCTCTTAAAAGTTCACCAATGGTACGTGAATCCTCTGCTATGTAAATCTTTTTGTTGGCTCTTTCAGTTCGTATTTCCATCTTATCTTTTATCTTCACATAAACGTTTTCGGAGGCAGAAATATCCGCTACAATCTTCTCAAAATCAAGCATTAGTAAAATGCCACTTTCTGTTAAAATATTACCTACTGCCAAAGAAGATCTCAAAAGGGTATCAGGCTCTGTAATATCTGACCATTTAATACGACGAATACCAATAATATTATCTACTGCAAACATAACATGTTGTTTGTTAAATTCACAAACGAGTGCCATCTTGTGACTATTAATATCTGTTTCCTTTTTGTCCAAGATATAACTTAAATCTACAACCGTCATGACTTGATCTCTTACACTTGTAATTCCCAATACACTTTTGTTATTAGAAGCTGTTCCACGAATACCTGACAAATTAATAATTTCTTTTGTTTTTAGTACATTGATACAATATTTATTGCCATTAACCTCAAATACAATAATCTCTAACTCACCGTTTCCTACGTCTAATAAAATTGAATTCGCCATATAACCACTTCCTTATTTCGATTTTTCCGGATATATTATTTCAACCTTAATAAATAATAATAATGTTTACTGTTAACTCATTTTACTTCATTTATCAAAATAATTCAACTCTCTACATAATAATCATTAAAACAAAAATCCCCTTAATCTGAAAATTAAGAGGATTCTTATTTTAATAATTAATAACTCCCATTGTCTACTAATGAATCACCTTTGACAATAGCAATACTTTTACTGGTTCCTAATCTTGTGGCACCAGCTGCTATCAATTTTTCAGCAATTTCAGCGCTACCTATACCACCAGCAGCTTTTATTTCGATACGGTCACCTACTACTTTTTTCATACGCTCTATATTTTCTAAAGTCGCACCATCTGTTCCAAAGCCTGTTGAGGTCTTTACAAAATCAGCACCTGCTTGCACCACAATCTCTGTTACTTCTTCTATTTCCTCTGGTGTTAGATAACAGGTTTCAATAATAACTTTAACAATGGCCTTTTCGTCAACTGACTTAGTGGCTCTAACAACTTCTTCTATATCAAATTTTACATAATCGTATTTTTTATCCTTTACTGCACCAATATTAATGACCATATCCACATCTGTTGCGCCATTTAAAACAGCCTCTTTGGCTTCAAAAGCTTTTGCTGCTGTGGTTTCATTTCCAAGAGGGAAACCTACCACTGTTGTCACACCTATAGAAGTTCCAGATAAGAGATGTGCAGACATGGCTACATAACAAGTAGGTACACATACTGTTTTAAACTGATGGGTAATAGCCTCCTCACAAAGTTTTTTAATATCTGCTTCTGTTGCTGTTGCCTTTAGGCAAGTATGATCAATCATTTGTGCTATATTCATTAAATTAATCCTTCTTTCCTATAATAATTAGCTCTTCCCTTATTTTAACATGTTTCGCCTTATAAATATAGTATTAACCATGTTTTTTTGCATTATTCTTATAAAAAGGCTTCTCTTTATAAAGAGAGATGTAGTGAGAGACCTGTGTAACCTTTCCTGATTCCAATCGTTTCTTTAACATATTCTCTTCAATAATATAAAGGCTAAGTACAAAGATAATACCTCCCTCTAGCCTAAGTGCTACTAATACAATATCTTTATAGCATTTAATCAATTCAAAGTGCTTTGTTTCTTCTCCTTCTAGGCCTATATAATCTGGGCTTTCTACTATTTGAGGTAACCTATTAAAGTATTTCTTAAAAGCATAGGGGTGCCTTTCCCTCATATGCTTAATTGCTCCGCTATAAAGCATAACCTCCTTCTTTTTTTCTTCTAACTGTAGAAGGGCACTTATTCCTGGTGCTAAAAGGCCTACTACTTGTGTTTGAAAACAGTGTGCATTTAGGTCCTTATTTCCCATTGACATCCCCCTATACCTCTCCATTTTTATTTTAACTGCCTTAATAATAGTATATGGAACCCTTTATTTTTTGTTATTATAACCTGCATATATTGGACTACTTACCCATATATATGTAATAGGACATCTTATTAAAAGGAGGGTAAATATGTCTAGTCCTAAATTTATGGTGTTTAAGTTAAAAGATCTTCGTATTCCTTTTATCATCTTATTAGTTGCCATTGCACTTTTGGTTTTCTTTCTTATAAGAAACAAAGGTGCTACGCAAACCTTTGCTCCATCTGATACTTATCAAGATGGTCGGTACATAGCAGGCATTCAGCTATCTGATGCAGAAATGGACTTAGTAGTAGAAATCAAGGACAGTGTCATTACTTCTGTAGCTTTAGAAGGTTTAGATGAGAGTTCATCTATTCTTTATACAGAACTTGTTAAGGGCATTGATG
>JAEZKI010000047.1 GCA_023415525.1 Bacillota bacterium
ATAGTCATGTGCTTGGTCAGATAACCCCTGCGCCAGAAGAGTAATAACTTGCTCTCCCTCAAAAGTTATCTCTGACTTGTTTAAAAGTTCATGGATATCAATCTTCATTTTTTCACTCCATTAAGTAACACTTCTGTAATTATACATAGCTTAGGATTATTTGTCAATGACTTATTTGCGAACTAATGCTACAGCATCTCTTGCAATCATTAACTCTTCATTAGTAGGGATAAGAAGCATTTTTACTTTTGAAGAAGGTTTTGTTAAATCTCTTTCTACACCACGGCATTTGTTTTTATCTGGATCAATTTCAACACCTAACCATGTGAGCATATTGGCAATCTCTTCACGCATAATGGCATTATTTTCACCTAATCCACCAGCAAAAGCAATAGCATCTACACCATTCATAAGAGCGGCATAAGCACCAATATAAGCAACAACACGGTGTTGGTAAGTATCCATTGTAAAGCGACAAGCTGGGTCCCCTGCAACAACACCATCTTCAATTTCACGGAAGTCACTAGATAGTTCTGAAAGTGCTTCTACACCTGATTTTTTATTTAAAATAGCATCAATTTCTTTAGCTGATAAACCTTCTTTTTCCATAAGGAAAGTAACGATAGCTGGATCGATATCTCCTGAGCGTGTACCCATAATTAAGCCTGCAAGTGGTGTAAAGCCCATGGTTGTTTCAACAGATTTACCACCATCTACTGCACAAATACTTGCCCCATTTCCTAAATGGCAAACGATGGTTTTTGTTTCTTCAAGAGGTTTCCCAAGCATTGCAGCTGCTCTTTCAGAAACATATTTATGAGAAGTCCCATGGAAACCATATTTACGGATACCATATTTTTTATAATACTCTTGGGGAATAGCATACATGTAAGCACATTTAGGCATTGTTTGATGGAAAGCTGTATCAAATACAGCTACCATAGGTACATTTGGCATCAGTTCACGACAAGCGTCAATTCCTAATAAGTTTGCTGGATTGTGTAAAGGTGCAAGTGCACTACATTCTTCAATCGCTTTTTCTACTTCTTCTGTAATAAGAACAGAAGAGTTGAATTTCTCTCCACCATGTACAACACGATGACCAACTGCTGCAATCTCTTCTGGTTTAACACAAGCTGTATCTCCTTCTGTTAACATAGAAAGCATTTTTTCGAGTGCTACTTTATGATTTGGGAAATCTACCATTACTTTAACAGAATCTTGACCTTCTGTTGTATGTTTGATAAATGAATCATCAATTCCAATACGTTCGCAAATTCCCTTTGCAATAACAGACTCATTATCCATATTTAATAATTGATATTTCAGAGAAGAACTTCCACAGTTTACAACTAATACGTTCATTTTATCTTTACACTCCTTTAATTTGATTCACTTATTTATTGTGCTTGAACAGCTGTTATAGCTACAACACCTAAAATATCTTCTGCTGTACAACCTCTTGAAAGGTCATTAACAGGTTTAGCAATACCTTGTGTAATAGGGCCATAAGCTTCAGCTTTAGCAAGTCTTTGTACTAATTTATAACCAATATTACCTGCATCTAAGTCTGGAAATACCAATACATTAGCTTTTCCAGCTACAGAGCTAGTTGGTGCTTTTGCTTTACCAACAGATGGTACAATGGCAGCATCTAATTGTAACTCACCATCTACTTTCAATTCAGGTGCTTGCATTTTAGCAAGACGTGTAGCTTCTACTACTTTATCTACATCTGCATGTTTTGCACTACCGTAGGTTGAATGAGAAAGCATGGCTACAATTGGGTCTTCTCCTACTAATTGTTCAAAGCTTTTTGCTGAACTTTGAGCAATAGCAGCTAATTCTTCTGCATTGGGGTTTTGATTAAGACCTGCATCAGAGAAGATAAATGTTCCGTTGCTACCCATTTCACAATCTGGTACAACCATTACAAAGAAAGCTGAAACGAGTTTTGTGTGAGGTGCTGTTTTTAAGATTTGAAGGGAAGGTCTTAAAACATCTGCTGTCGCATTAATAGCTCCAGCAACCATTCCATCTGCTTTACCTTGTTTTACCATCATAACGCCTAAGAATAAAGGATCGTTATGTAATAATTGTCTTGCTTTTTCGCTTGTCATACCTTTTTTCTCTCTTAATTTTACAAGCTCTGCTATATAAGTATCCATTTCTTTAAAAGTTTTTGGATTAACAATTTCAGCTTGGCTAAGATCTAATCCCTCTGCTTTATTTTTAATCTCTACTTCATCACCAATAAGAACAAGATTGGCAATTTCTTCTTGTAATACCATATGTGCTGCTTTTAAAGTACGGATATCTGTTGTCTCAGGTAATACAATCGTTTTCTTATTACCTTTTGCTCTTGCCTTAATATCTTCAATAAATGACATTTCAAATGGCCCCTTTCAATATAATTTCATCATGTCCACAATCCTTATTATATGCAATGTATCTCGTGTATACAAGACATAATTAAAAATTTATCCCTTTTATTCGCTTTTATTCCCTCCTATAATGGCTTTTATTTGTAAAAGGTTTCGGTTACAATAAGATAAGAATTTAAGCAACTTTTATTGGAGGTAACCATGCACGTCACTGGAATCATCGCAGAATACAACCCCTTTCATAATGGTCATTTGTACCAACTTACTACTTGTAAGGAACAAAATCAGGCAGATTTTGTTCTAGCTGTTATGAGTGGCAACTTTACTCAAAGGGGTTTACCTAGCATAGCAGACAAGTTTACACGCACCCGAATGGCTCTGGCTTGTGGCATCGATATGGTCCTTGAACTACCTGTTCCTTTTGCCACTGCCAGTGCACAACGTTTTGCTGAAGCCTCTACTTCTTTACTCCATAAAACGGGTATCGTTGATACCCTCTCTTTTGGAAGCGAATTAGGACAGTTAGATCTCCTTCAAACCATAGCCCATCTTCTCAAAGAGGAACCTCCTGTCTTTTCTACTCGGCTCAAACAAGCCCTCCAAAAAGGTGAAAGCTTTCCTCGTGCAAGGCAACAAGCTTTAATCCAAGTTCTTGTCTCACAAGGTTTTTCTGCGTCTCTTGTTGAAAAGACCCTTGAAACACCTAACAACATTTTAGGCATTGAATATCTTCGGGCACTGGATAAATGGCATTCCTCCATCCTGCCTACAACCATTAAGCGTAAAGGAGCTGGCTATCATCAAACAGTAATTCAAACTTCTATTGCATCAGCTACAGGTATTCGTCAAGCCCTAGCAGAAGGTAATAAAGAGGCTATTATACCTTGTATGCCTAAAGCCAGTCTTTCCTATCTTTCTCACGATACCCACTCCTTTCCAACACTTAATCATTTAGGCCCCTTGCTCCAATATAAGCTTATGTTCTCCCATAAGGAAGATTTATATTCTATTTGGGATATCCCTAAAGAACTCCTACATTCTATTTATGCTACATTGGGCCAAACTTTGGATTTAGAAGAAATTATTTCTAGAGTTACTTCTAAAACTTATACACGCTCAACTGTTCAGCGTAGTCTGTTACGTCTTATTTTAAGTATTAAGGAAGAGGATATGCTTAGCTTGCAGGCTCTAGAGTGGATTCCTTATATTCGTGTTCTTGGCTGTAAGAAAAGTGCCTTTCCTTTACTAAAGGAATTATCACAAAAAGCAACCGTCCCAGTCATTACAAATCTTCCTAGAGTTTATGACCAACTATCCTTTGAAGCAAAGACACTTTTAACCTATGAGCAGCATGCTACTCAACTTTATTACTATTTACAAAATCAGCCTCAGTTTTACTTTCAGGATTTTACTCAATCCTTTATCAAAGATTAACAGCCTTTTAGGCTGTTATTTTTTTTCCTACTTCTTCATATATATAGTTAAAGGCTTGTCTTATAGGATAAGTTGTCCTGCTCTACAAAGGAGGGTTTATGTGTTAAAAAAAACGGTTTTACTTCTTACTCTATTTTTACTTCTCGGCATTATGTTAGTTTCTCCTGGGCTTTGCATTGAAGCTGCTTCTTCTGGCTTACTCCTTTGGTTTAACAAAGTGCTACCGTCACTGCTCCCTTTTATTATCTTAGTGAATCTCCTCGTTAGTTCAGATAGTTTAGTTTATCTCCAATCTGCCATGAACAAGTGGACCCAAAAGTTATGGGGCCTTCCAGGTGGGAGCTTTCTTTCCTTTATACTCGGGCTCATTGCTGGTTATCCTATGGGGGCCAAAGTAACAAAAGAACTCTATGAGAAAAACTACCTTTCCTTAAAAGAGGCTCAAAAAACACTTTGTTTTACCAACAATTGCGGCCCCTTATTTATTGTGGGAACAGTAGGTACTCTTCTCCTACACAATACAAGCTTAGGTTATTTTTTACTCTTTATTCATTTTTTATCTGCATTGATCCTAAGCCTCTGCTTACGTTCTCTCCCCCTATCATCTAGGGTGCATAAAACAGCTTTCATTCAAGCTAAGATGTCTCCTTCTTTTGCTACTCTATTTAATGAAGCTGTTAAGGGAGCGATGGATACAATTGTCTATGTAGGCGCTTACATTATCTTCTTCTCTGTATTAGTCCATCTTCTTCTAGAAGGTCTACCTCCTTTGATACAATCCTTCCATCTTCCTGTTTCTTCAAACTTACGCCTATTTGCTTGTCTTTTGGAACTTTCCAATGGTGTCAATAGTATTTGTCAAGCTTCTTTACCTCTTCAAAGTTGCCTTCCTCAAATATCATTTATTTTAGGTTTTGGTGGACTCTGTGTATACTTTCAAACTTCCTACGTTCTAGAAGATGCTCCTTTCTCACTGATTCCTTATTTTTTCTGCAAATTGGCCCAAGGTTTACTTGGTTTACTTTTAACTGAAGCCCTCTATCCTTTTTGGTTATGGCAAAAGGAAAAAAAACCTCTTTATTTCCCTATTTATTGGTGGTGTAGTCTGCTCTTCTTTGTTAGCCTATTAACCTTATTGGTTCATCTTCTTGGTTATAAAACTTCTTATTTTAAGAAAAGTCATATTTTTTCTAATAAGTAGCTCTTGTTTTAGATGGCAAAGAAGTGGACTAACATCCACATTCCTTCTGCTTAGGAATCCTAGGTTCCCTTTGGCAGCAAGAAGTGTACTCGCCTCTTAACCCTACTGAATGTAGTGGACAATACTTTCCTTAGCCTATAAAAAAAGATGGCCAAAGCCATCTTTTTTTGATTACTTACGTAATTTAGCTAATTCATCAAGAAGCGCTGGGTTAAGAACTTTAATATATGTTCCTTTCATACCCAATGAACGTGATTCAATAACACCTGCACTTTCAAATTTACGAAGCGCATTAACGATAACAGAACGTGTAATACCCACTTTATCTGCAATTTTACTTGCAATTAAAAGCCCTTCTGTTCCATCTAATTTTTCAAAGATGTGGAAGATCGCTTCAAGTTCTGAATAAGATAAGGTGCCAATAGCTGATTTTACAATAGCAATACGACGTTCTTCTTCATCAGTTTCATCTTTTAAAGAGCCTAACATTTCTACTGCTACAATAGTTGCACCATACTCAGCTAAAATTAAATCTTCTGTTGTAAAAAGACCTTCTCCCTTTTCTTTATAAAGTAAAAATGTCCCTAATCTTTGGCCGCCTGCAATAATAGGTACAATACATGCCATGTAGTTTGCACTATTTGGTGTTTCCGTAAAAATACTTTCTAATGCAACATTTTCTTTAAGTTCCATAATCGTCATAAATTGGTCATTGATAGAATAGTCCATGTATTGCTCTGCATTAGCAAAATTATGAGGGATTGTACTATTTACACCTAGTAACTTGCTTTTTGCACTCACCACCACAGCATTAGCTTTTACAACATCACTAATGACTTCACAAATGTCAGAGAAAATTACACGGTCTGAACCAAATCTCTGAAGCAATCTGTTTACCTTACGCATTTTTTGTAATAATTCTTGAGACATAATATCTCCTCCTTAAATTGTATTTTACTTGCTATAATCTAAAGGTTTTATATACTTTAGTATGTTCAAAAAATTAGAAAATATACATTCATTCATTTAAAAAGACAAAGTTGACTTGGCAACTTTGTCTACTCATAAGCAAATAATAACACTATTTGACAAAAAACTCAATATATAAATGTAAACTTTAATACTAATAATATTTAACAAATTGTAAATTAATTATTTATTTTGTTTTCCGTAATTACATGTAATATGGCGACAAACCACCTTTTTGTTCTTACTATTGCCCTTCTCAACTAGCACATCTCCACACACT
>JAEZKI010000097.1 GCA_023415525.1 Bacillota bacterium
GGCTACAAGGGTGTAAGCCAATCAGCAGGTCATCACATTGCTAACAACCAATTGATACGTTATATCATAGGCACGGGAGATAAGGAACCAAAGACAAAATATAGCGTGAACCTATTAGGGGAATACAACATCGGTGGTGATGGCTGGGAAGTTGAGAGACTTTTAAAGCGCTGTGGTATAGAAATTGTTTCTGTATTTACGGGTGGTGGAAGCTACCGCGACCTTAAAAATTCCCATTTAGCTCATTTAAACCTTGTTCAGTGTCATCGATCCATTAACTATGTGGCTGAGATGATGCAGGATAAATACGGTATAGATTGGCTTAAAGTTAACTTTGTAGGAGTTGAAGCAAGTAGCAAATCCCTTAGAGACATAGGTGAATATTTTGGAGATGAAGCGTTAAAGGCCAGAATCGAAGAAGTAATAGCAGATGAGGTGTCAGCTATTACGGATGAATTGGAATACTACAAAAGTAAGCTAAAAGGTAAATCTGCTGCTCTTTATGTAGGGGGTTCCAGAGCCCATCATTATCAACTGTTATTAAAGGATTTAGGGGTACGGACGGTATTAGCTGGCTATGAATTTGCTCATAGAGATGATTATGAAGGAAGAGAAGTCCTTCCAGATATCAAGCCAGATGCAGATAGCAAAAACATTGAAACCATTGAAGTAGAGCCGGATCCTAAATATTATAAAGTCATTTTAACCCAAGAGCAAAAAGAAGCTCTCATTGAAAAAGGTGTAGCTCTTAATGATTACGAAGGTATGTTTAAGGGCATGGAAGAGGGAGCTATCATTACAGATGACTTAAATCATTTTGAAACAGAAGAATTCTTAAAGGTATTAAAACCAGATGTATTTTTCTCAGGAATTAAAGATAAGTTTGTTACTCAAAAAAATGGCATACTCTCTAGACAGCTACACTCTTATGATTATAGTGGCCCTTATGCTGGCTATAGAGGTGCAATAACATTTGGTCATGACCTTGTCATGGGACTTTATACGCCAGCTTGGAGCTATATTAGAGCACCATGGCAAAAGGTTCCTAGTATTCAAGGCACATTAGGAGGTGAAGCATAATGCTTAATTATACACCAAAAGAAATAAGTGATAGAAAAGCGCTTTGTATTAATCCAGCTAAAACCTGTCAGCCAGTAGGTGCCTTATATGCAGCTTTAGGTGTACATGGTTGTTTACCTCATAGTCATGGTTCCCAAGGCTGTGTTGCCTTTCACAGAATGTATCTCACAAGACACTTTAAAGACCCAGTTATGGCTTCATCCAGTTCCTTTACAGAAGGGGCTTCTGTATTTGGTGGTGGAAGTAATTTAAAAACAGCGGTTAAGAATATTTTTGATTTATATAATCCAGAAATCATTGCTGTTCATACGACTTGCCTATCAGAAACCATAGGGGATGACCTGAATGCTTTAATTACAGACATGAGTATTCCAGAAGGTAAATATGTAGTTCATTGTAATACACCTAGCTATAAAGGGTCTCATATCACTGGTTTTACCAATATGGTCACAGGATTTATTAACTACTTAGCCACTAAAACAGGCACCTCTAATGAAAAAGTATGTTTGATGCCAGGATTTGTCAATCCAGGAGATATGAGAGAGTATAAAAAGCTTTTAAGTGCCATGAAAGTACCTTTCATTATGCTTCCAGATACAAGTGGCGTGTTAGATGGGCCCATGACAGGGAAATACGAAATGTTTCCAAAGGGAGGTACCTTAATTAAGGATATTAAAGCCCTTGGAGATTGTAAAGAAACCCTTGCATTAGGTGTGCAGACTTCAGAAGCTTCAGCAGAGGCACTTAAGAAAAAGTGGGGTGTACCTTTTAAAGTATTACCTCTTCCCATGGGTATTGAAGCAACGGATGAGTTTATGTTAGCACTTCAAGCTTTTTCTAAAGAAGATGTACCAGCCAATATTGAAGAAGAAAGAGGTCAGCTGGTGGATATGATGATTGATATTCATCCTTACACCTATGGCAAAAAGGTAGCTATTTATGGCGATCCAGACACAGTACTAGGTATAGCGGCTTTTGCCCTTGAACTAGGTATGATTCCTAAATATATGTTAACAGGTACACCAGGGTCTCAATTTGAAACAGCAGGCAAAGCACTCCTTGATAAATTTGGTGTAGAAGGTTGCCTTGCTAAAGCAGATGCAGACTTATTCTTATTACATCAATGGATTAAAAATGAAAAGGTAGACTTACTCATTGGGGGAACCCATGGTAAAACCATTTCTAGAGCAGAAGATATACCACTGGTAAGAATGGGCTTCCCTATCATTGATCGTTATATTCATTCTTATATGCCACTAGTAGGTTATAAAGGAGCCATGAGAATGGCTGAACTTATAGCTAATGCGCTCATGGATTATCAAGATAGCCATTGTGAAGAAAGAGATTTGGAAGTGGTTATGTAGCATCTAAAACCCAGGGATCCTCAAAATATAAATAGGTAGAGACACAAGAGAAGGAAAGGGGACAGTATCCTCTAGCCACTCTTGTGTATTTGAAAATAATAGGAGAAGGAAACGAAGGGAAGTGTTGAAAATGGGCTTAATGGAGCAAACAACTTTAAATAAAAGCATTTTAAAAGAAAGAAAAGACTCTATACGGGTAATGGAATCTACTTGTAGTAGTCAGGGCATTAAGTGTGACACAGACAGTGTTTCTGGATCCGTTAGTCAAAGGGCCTGTGTATATTGTGGGGCCAGAGTTGTACTCAATCCAATAACAGATGCTTTTCATATAGTACATGGACCTATTGGGTGTGCCAGCTATACCTGGGATATTAGAGGAAGCTTAAGTAGTGGAGATGATTTATATCGCAATAGCTTTTCCACGGATTTAAGAGAGACAGACGTTATTTTTGGAGGAGAGAAGAAGTTAATTGCAGCGATTGAGGAAGTGGCTCTTAAGTATCAGCCTAAAGTAATATTTATCTATGCTACTTGTATTGTGGGGGTTATAGGTGATGATGTAGATGCCGTGTGTAGGACCATGTCTAGTAAGTATGAGATTCCAGTTATTCCAGTTAAATCACCAGGTTTTTCAGGAAATAAGTCTACAGGGTATCGTATGGCCTGTAATGCCATTATGGAGGTTATAAAACCTTATAAGAATAGAGAAAAGGTAAAAGGAATTAATATATTAGGGGATTTTAATTTAGCAGGTGAAATGTGGATTATTAAAGATTACCTAAGACAAATCGGTATAGAAGTGGTAGCAGGCTTAACAGGAGATTCAGATTATGAAAGCTTAATTAAGGCACCTGGTGCAGCTTTAAATGTAGTGCAATGTGCAGGCTCCAGTACCTATTTAGCAAAAAGAATGGAAGAAGAGATGGGAATCCCTTTTATTAAGGTGAGTTTTTTTGGAATAGAAGACACTACCCATTCTCTTATTAGAATAGCAGAGGCTCTAGGGGATATAAAAGCTAGAGAAAAGGCTGTAGTATTTACCAAGCAAAAAGCAAGAGAACTAAAAGTGTTTGTCAATAAATATAAGAATAATTTAAATGGAAAAAAAGCCGCCATCTATGTAGGAGGAGGTTTTAAAGCTATTTCTCTTATTAGACAGTTTGAAACATTAGGGATTAAAACAGTAGTGGTGGGTACCCAAACAGGTAAAAAGGAAGATTATGAAATCATAGCCAGCTTAGTAGATTCAGATACCGTTATTTTAGATGATGCTAATCCAGCAGAACTAGAAACCTTTTTAAAGGAGAAAAGAGCAGATATTTTAGTAGGGGGCGTAAAGGAGAGACCCCTTGCTTATAAACTTGGGATAGCTTTTTGTGATCATAACCACGAAAGAAAACATCCTTTGGCAGGTTTTGAAGGTGTTGTGAATTTTACAAAAGAAATTAATTCCAGTATGAATCACCCCGTGTGGGATTATTTAAAGGGAGAGGAGGGATGAGGATGAAGACAAAAGTAGAGCCATTTGTTCATTTGAATACAAACCCTTGTAAAATGTGTATGCCTATGGGTGCTGTAACAGCTTTTTATGGACTTCAAAAGTGCATGACCATTTTACATGGTTCCCAAGGCTGTAGTACGTATATTAGAAGGCATATGGCCACCCATTATAATGAACCGGTAGATGTGGCTTCCTCTTCTTTAACTGAGCAGGGTACAGTCTATGGAGGAGAAGAAAATCTTCTTAAAGGTTTAAAAAATGTTATTGACTTATATGAACCAGAAGTAATAGGAGTAGCAACGACCTGCCTGGCAGAAACCATAGGAGAAGATATTAAGCGTATTGTGGAAAAATTTTATGCCTGTTATCCAGAACATGAGAATATCACTATTTTACCGGTACATTCCTCTGGTTACAGTGGGACACAATTTAATGGTTACTTTAATACCCTTACTCAGATTGTAGCCCAGGTTAAAATGTCTACGAAAAAGCATGAAAAAGTCAATGTGGTGACAGGAATGATTAGTCCAGCGGATATCCGATATTTAAAGAAGATCTTTTCTTTATTTAATATAGAGCCTATTTTGTTGTCAGATATATCCTCTAACTTAGATGCTGGTTTTTCAAAAGTTTATAATAGACTTCCTTCAGGGGGTACTTCTATAGAAGCTATCCAGGAAATGGCTGGTTCTAGAATAACTTTAGAGCTTTGTAGTGTTCCTCTAGCATTATCACCAGGGAAATATTTAGAAGAGCATTATAGTGTACCGTGTAAGGTATTAAGCTTGCCCATGGGATTTAGAGATACAGATGCTTTTTATAAGGTTTTATCAGAAATCTCAGGTAGGCCTATTCCAGAAGAGCTAGGCGTTATGAGAAGTAGATATTTAGATGCGATGATAGATAGTCACAAATATAATAGTGGTGGCAGAGCTGTTATTTATGGCGATCCAGATTTCATTTTTGGCACAGTGAGATTGTGTACAGAAAATGGCATTATGCCTATAATAGTGGCCACAGGCAGTGTCTGTCCGGAATTAAAAGGTTTATTAGAAAAAGAATTAAGAGGTGTGGCAACGCGCTATTTTATAGAAGATTTTCAAATTGTAGATGACATTGATTTCAAAAGGATTGAAGTTTTAGCAATTAAGTATAAAGCCAACTTACTCATAGGTAATTCAGAGGGTAGGCGAATAGAAGAGAAATACCACATACCTTTAGTAAGGAGAGGCTTTCCTATTCATGATAGAGTAGGGGGACAGAGACGACGTACTTTAGGGTATGAAGGTTCATTAACCTTTTTAGATGAGCTTTCAAATGCGCTTTTAACTGTAACAGAAGCCAGTTATAGGGAAAATTTGTTGAATGCTTATTATAAAGAAGAAAGTGAGAGTAAAGTAGAGGAAATAAAGAAAGATAAAGCCAAAGAAAAAGAATTCACACACAGTAATACCATGCTAGAGGTGAAAAATATGTTAAGTAAAGAAACAATGGAAGAGAAAACAAAAACACATCCTTGCTATAATTGTGGAGCCCATGACTATGCAAGAATTCACTTACCCATTGCACCTAGATGTAATATTCAGTGCAATTACTGTGTTAGGAAATTTGATTGTCCTAATGAAAGTAGACCAGGTGTAACAACAACGATTCTAACACCAGAAGAAGCCTTTGAGCGTTTTAAGGTAGTGAAAGAAAAATTACCAAACCTCAGAGTGGTAGGTATTGCAGGGCCTGGAGATGCTCTAGCAAACTTTGATGAAACCAAGAAAACCTTGCAGCTTATTAGAGATTATGACCCAGATATTACTTTTTGTTTATCTACCAATGGCTTAATGCTTCCACTTTATGCACAAGAATTAGTTGATTTAGGCGTTAGTCATGTTACAGTCACTGTAAATGCCGTAGATCCTAAAGTAGGGGCCAAGATTTATAAGTATGTAGATTATATGGGAATGCATTTCACGGGTGAAACAGCAGCAGCCATTCTTTTAACCAATCAGCTCAATGGTATTAAATTATTAACCAGTAAGGGCATTATTTGTAAGATAAATAGTGTTACCTTAAAAGGTATTAATGATGAGCATATTCCAGAGGTAGTAGCTAAAATGAAGGAGCTGGATTGCTACATGACCAATATTATGCAGCTTATCCCTGTTAAGGGGAGTGCCTTTGAAGATTTACCTATGGCTAGCCAAGTAGAGATTAATAAGATTAGAAAAAGTTGCGGAAGCATCATGAAACAAATGTATCACTGTAAGCAATGTAGGGCAGATGCAATTGGCCTTTTAGGCGAGGACTTAAGCATTGAGCTAAGTAGCTGCCTAGGCAAGTGTGGCTCTAACAAAGAACACATCCAAAAACCATACCGCTTTGCAGTAGCATCTAAGACGGGCATCATTGTAGACCAACACTTTGGGCAGGTTGAAGAATTTTATATTTATGACTACCAAGGAGAAGAAGCAAAATACATAGAGAAGAGAAAAATCAATAAGTACTGCATGGGTAAAGATGACTGCGATGAGAAAGAAGATAAAATCACCAGGATTATTAATTCTATTGGAGATTGCCAAGGGGTTATTAGTTTAAGAATAGGGGAATCACCAAAAAGTAAGCTAAGACAAAAGGGCATTCAAGTATTCAGTACCTATGACCGTATACCAGATGCCATTAGAAAAGCAATTCAAGCGATGTAAAAGAGTATAACACTATGCATTTAAAAGGGGATGTTTAAAATGGTTCAACCTAAATATCATGTTTTTATATGTACCAGTTGTAGAATAAATGGTCAGCAAAAAGGTTTTTGTTATTCAAAGAATTCTGTTGGGATTGTAGAAAGATTTATGGAAGAGATTGAAGATAGAGGTTTATCAGGAGAGGTGGTTATCAATAATACAGGCTGTTTTGGTATTTGTGATAAAGGACCGGTCGTAGTGGTTTACCCCGAAGGAACATGGTACGGTAATGTATCGGAAGAGGATGTAGAGCGTATTGTTGAAGAACACTTTGAAAAGGGCAAACCTGTTAGCGATTTACTTATCTAATCGTGGATTCAAATGGAAAGTGGGGAGACAAATGATTAGAATAACCGATTCAACCTTAGCTAGGCTTGATCACTGCCTGCCAAGTAAAGAGCAAGTACTTACATTTTGTTACCTCATGAGAGACATTGGTGTTATAGATTTAGAAATCTCAGTAAAGATTTATAAGCTACTAGAAGGTTTACCCGAAGGCTTTAGGTTTTATTTGACTTTAAATACACCAGAGAATATAAAGGCTTATCCGGATGTTTACAGGCTGATTGTTCCAAGATCTCAAATAGAAGGCGCAAGTAGTCAAATTCAAATAAATGATATTAGAGAGATTGTGCAACTCAAAGCCTATGAACACTGCCACTACGTAAGGATTATAGGCTTAGATGATTTGTTTTGTCATAATTATAGCTATGTGATACAAGAGATAAGCCATACATTAAAAAATAGTATAGTTAATCTTTGCCCAGAGAATTTATATCATTGTGCGACTGCAATTGCTGTAGAGTGGGCTTTAAAGGGTGGAAAAGAAGTGACAACTAGCTTTGCAGGTATAGGGGGCTTGGCTGCTACGGAAGAAGTGCTGCTTGCATTAAGAATAACCAGTAGATACAAGATTAATCAAGATATAAGGGCTTTAGTTCAACTTAAAATACTTTTTGAACAAATAACAGGAAAATCAATACAAAAGAATAAGCCTGTTATTGGAGAAGCTATTTTTTGCGTGGAATCAGGTATCCATGTAGATGGGATTATGAAAAAGGAAACAACCTATGAGGCCTATTCGCCAGCAGAGGTAGGCCAAAAGAGAACGATTGTTATAGGAAAGCATTCGGGAAGTTCAGCTGTAACAGCTAAGCTTAAAGAGTATCACATCCCTATGCCAGACGAGGAGCATATGAGGCAATTACTTCTCGCCATAAAGCAAGTAAGCATGGAAAAAAGAAGGAGCATTAGTGATGAAGAATTTATAGTCCTAGCAAAAGGGGTGATGGCTTATGAGAGAAAAGAGAAAGATAGTTGATACGACCTTAAGAGATGGGGAACAACAAGCAGGCATTGCCTTAAGACCAGAAGAAAAATTAGAGATAGCCTTACTGTTAGATGCCATAGGTGTCCATGAAATTGAAGCGGGGACTCCTAGCTTGGGAGCAGGAGAAATAAGCTGCCTTAAAGCAGTAATGAAGCGAAAAAAGCAAGCACAGATTTCTGTTTGGACTAGAGCAAATACAGAGGATATTCTACAAGCTACTTTTTGCAAACCGGATATTATTCATATTGGAACACCTATTTCCTATATACAGATTTATACCAAGTTAAAGAAAAATAAAGTGTGGATACAAAGAAATTTAATAGACTGCATTGAAGTAGCTCATAATCAAGGAATACAGGTGACTATAGGTTTTGAAGATGCTTCAAGGGCAGATATGGGTTATATCATTAGTACGGCAAAGTTAGTAAGTAAGTTAGGGGTAAAGATTATTCGTATAGCAGATACTGTAGGTGTTCTGACACCAAGTCGTACAAAGTCCATGATTCAAGAATTAATGAATCATGTGGATATAGAGGTAGAGATTCATGTCCACAATGATTTAGGTATGGCGGTTGCCAACTCTATCGAAGGCCTTAAAGCAGGAGCTAGTTATGTAGATTGCACCTTAGGAGGATTAGGAGAACGTACAGGTAACTGTAATTTTTATGACTTGGTTCATGCAGCAGAACGCTATTTTGATTTTGGCGTTAATAAAGGTCATATTAAAAAGGTAGAACAAAGGCTAGAACAAATTCTAAGTAGAAGTCAATTCGCATGAGCTTAATCCTATTGTTTGGGAACAAACAGCTTGGAAAGGTGTATTAAAGGAGGACAATAATGAGTGATAAGATAGCCGTATTATTGAATAAGGAAGAAAAGTTGGCTAGCTTTGCTGAGGCCACATGGATTTATATTTATAAAAAAACATCTGAGTGGCAAGTGACACAAAGGATAGAAACTAAAAATTTATTATACAAAAGAGAAAATGATATAAAGAACTTTACCTTAGCGCTTATAGAAAAATTAGAGTGCTGCAAAGTAATAGTAGGCACACTTATTCTTGGTGTGCCTTATTATTTATTAACGAGAGCAGGGTATGAATTATGTGAAGCAGCTACATTTTCAAGTCTACTTTTAGACCAGATCCATGAAGATTATTGCATGCCATCAGAAGAAACAGATAAAAAACCAAGGAAAGAATTAATAGGTCCCCAAGACAATTATTCAATGCCAATACAAAAGGTATGTAAGTCCCCCGTACCTGTAGATGAGACAGGTAATTACTATATGGATATGATCG
>JAEZKI010000099.1 GCA_023415525.1 Bacillota bacterium
CGAACCATACGTAATTTCATAACGAAGTGGTCGATATATTCTTGTGCTTCTTCTTCTGTAATTAAGCCGGCTTGAAGGTCTCTTTCAATATAAATGTCAAGGAAAGTAGAAGTACGGCCAATAGACATTGCAGCACCATCTTGTTGTTTAATAGCACCAAGGTAACCAAAGTATAACCATTGGATAGCTTCTTTAGCATTTTGGGCGGGCTTAGAAATATCAAAGCCATAAGCAGCAGCCATTTTGGCAAGATCTTTAAGGGCAATGATTTGTTCAGAGAGTTCTTCACGGTCACGTACAACATCTGCGGTCATAGGAGAAACATCTATCTTATCTTTTTCAACTATTTTTTCTTGAATTAAGAAATCTGTACCATATAAAGCCACACGACGATAATCCCCAATAATACGTCCACGACCATAGGCATCTGGGAGGCCAGTAATAATATGGCTATGACGCGCATCTCTCATCTCTTTTGAATAAGCTTGAAAAACAGCGTCATTATGTGTTTTACGGTATTTGGAAAATACTTCTTTTGTATTAGCATCTAATGTATAGCCATAAGAATCTAAAGCTTTTTCTACTGTACGTACACCACCATTTGGCATAATATTTCTTTTAAGTGGTGCATCAGATTGAAAACCTACAATTTGTTCTAAATCTTTATCAAGATAACAAGCACCATGAGAAGTAAGTGTAGAAGGTATCTTAGTTTCTGCATCTAAAATTCCTTTTTCACGTTCTTTTTTCATAAGTTCAGAAGCTTCGGCCCATAATTTAAGTGATCTTTCAGTGGCATCAGCTAAGAAAGAATCATCCCCTTCATAAGGTGTATAATTTTTTTGAATAAAGTCTCTCACATTAACTTCTTTTGTCCATTCACCTTGTACAAAACCATTCCACTCTTTAAACACCAATATCATCTCCTTGTTGTGTTAAATAATATCTATAACCCATAGTTATATAGTTAATAATAAACAGAATACTTTTTATTAAGTATATATACATTATACTCTGTATACTGTATACACGTCAATATCATTTTTGATATTTTTTTAACAAAATAAGAATATTTTTTTAAAAAGTATAATTTTATGTATTTTTGTCGATATAGTGTATATATAATAGTGATATTTATAATATAATATCAAATTATTATATCAAATGATATAAAAACAAAATAGTTTACTAAACAAATGCTTTACTTTTCAATGAATAGTATAGAAGTAGTGGATGTAAGAGAAGTGAGAGAGAAGGTTAATTTGCTTTATTAATAGAGAACATTCTACTATTGATAATGGCTTATTATTATTGGAAATAGGTATTTAGGAGAAAAATATAAATTTTAGAAATAAATAGGTTTCAAAAATTAAAAGATGTAATAAAATAGGTAAGAGAGTATAATAATAATTACAAATATTAGACTCTTTACATATTAGGGGTATCTACATTATACTATTTTATATAGCATGTAAAGAATAGATAGAATGAAAAGTCAGGTTGACATGGAAAGGATGTGATTTGAATGAAAATAGAAAAGATTAGCGATACGCAAATCCAAGTTACTTTAAATCACTCAGACCTTATGGATAGAAATATTAAAATTAGTGAATTGGCATATGGCTCTAAAAAAGCGCAAGCACTTTTTAAAGATATGATGGCACGAGCTTATGAGGATTTTGGCTTTGAGACAGAAAATGTTCCTCTTATGATTGAAGCTGTACCTCTCTCTACAGATAGTATTATGATTGTTGTAACGAAAGTAGAGGATCCTTCACAAATTGAGCAAAAATTAGACGCTATTGGCGAGAGACCTACACATCGCACTTTTAAAGCCCCTGAGGAAGATCGCATGACTGATTTAGCCCTTATGGATAGCAATGAAAAGGCAAAAGAAAGTGCTCCTAAGACAAAATCACTCACGTATTTATTTGAGGATTTTGATACGGTGTGTATGGCGTCACATAGATTGCAACCATTATTTATAGGAGATAGTTCCCTTTATAAATATAATGATAAATATTTCTTAGTACTCAATAGAAATAAAAAGGCACACATAAAGGCTGAGGGACTAATAGGAATACTTGATGAATTTGCATCAAGGTGTCAAAATACAGATTTAAATGAATTATTTTTAAAAGAACATGGAAAACTTTTAGTTTCTTTACATGCAGTAGACGTTTTAGCAAAATATTTATAAAAATAACCTCGAACTTCGAGGTTATTTTTTTGTGTTTTTTTAAGAGCCTGTACATAGTAGAGTGTAACAGTTCATTAGAATTTTGCATAAGATGTACAAAATAGTGTGGATTAAGAAAGTGGTGGAGGTATGGAGAATGTAAATTTTAGAAGTAGTGTGACCATAGATGATGTGCAAAAAGATAAGTACCTTCTCTTTTATTTAGGACAAAACCTATATGCAATGGAGATTAGATACATTCAGGAGCTTGTTCATCTAGGAAAGATTACACCAGTTCCAGGTGTTCCCCACCATATAAAGGGAATTATCAATTTGAGAGGACAAGTTGTAGTAGTTGAAACCATTCATGGTAAATTTGGTGAGCAAGAAGGAACAGCAAGTAGTGATACTTGTATAGTTATTATGATACGAGGAGAAGAACAAAGAGGTTTTATTGTGGATAAGGTGGTAGAAGTTACGGCTATTCCAGAGAACCATATTATACTACCAACAGAGAAGCAATTTGTGCAGACGAAAAGAAATATTCGTGGAGTAAGTATACTTAAAGGACAAATGAGCCTCATCATTGATGGAGAAAAGCTACTGAGAGATTGAAATGAAAAGGGTAGTTTATAGTAAGCAGGTTGCTTGCTATAAACTACCCTTTTATAAGAGTAAAAATAAATTAGCTTTGTGCGGCGAGCATTAGTTTAGGGATGATTTGTTTTTTACGGGAGTAGACATCCGATAAAAAGATACTTTCATCAGACTTAGAAAAGTCAAAAGCTCTTTCCGCAAGCCAACGCTCATTACCTACAGCAATAAGCTCTGTTCCACCTAAGATGATATCTGTAACCATTAAAATAGAAAGATCTAAGCCTTCGCGAGTTGCTAATTCTTGCATCTCTGTCAAGATGTCAGCTTTAAGA
>JAEZKI010000347.1 GCA_023415525.1 Bacillota bacterium
TGAGCTTAATGGTTGGTTCCTATATTATCTCTGTTAAAAGAAAGTATCCAAAAGGAGATAAATTTAGTTTCAACAAACTATTAAAAGAATTTAGTGTTTCTTTCTGGGCATTAGCAGCTGTTTTAATTGTTGTAGTTGGTGTTGTTGGTGGTGTCTTTACAGCTACAGAATCTGCCGCTATTGCAGTTATTTATAGCTTAATTGTCAGTGTGTTTATTTATAAGGGGCTTGACTGGAAAGGTGTTTGGAGAGTAATAGGGGATTGTGTAGATACACTTTCTATCGTACTCATTCTTATCGCAACTTCAAGCATTTTTGGCTATTGCTTGACACGTTTACATGTACCTGATTTAGCAGCTAGTTGGATTATTGGGCTCACAGATAACCCTATTCTTCTAGCCTTACTGCTTAATCTTATTCTTTTAGTACTGGGATGTATCATGGATATGGCTCCAATCATTTTGATTGCTACCCCAATTCTTTTACCAATTGCCACTTCCATTGGTATTGATCCTATTCAATTTGGTATTATGGTTGTTTTAAACTGTGGTATTGGTCTTTTAACACCACCTGTTGGAGCAGTACTCTTTATTGGTTCAGCAGTATCTAAAGTACCTATGGAACGCGTTGTAAAAGCCACCTTGCCATTTTATTTATGCATGATTGTTACACTATTGCTGATTACCTTTATTCCAGCCATTAGCTTATGGCTTCCAGCTGTATTGGGGTAAGATGAAGGATGAACTATAGATTTAATTATAAAACCACAGCCTTTGATTTTTGGCAATTATCCATGTATTATACCTATGGTTCAATAGTAGGTATGTGTAATATTATATTTACTGTGGCAATGATTTTGTTAGCTGTAAAATTCTGGGGAGATATAAATACTGTAGTGAGAATTCTTTTAGTACTTGCTTGTTGCCTATTTACAGTTGTTCAGCCACTGGTTATTTATTTACGAGCAAGGAAGCAAGTCTCAACGCTTCCAACGGATATGGCGATTGTGTTTGATGATGCTGGCGTTCATGTGGAGACAGGAAATCAAATCTCCCATTTAAAATGGAAAGCGATAAAAAGAGTAGCTAAAAAACCTACTATGATTGTGGTCTTTTCTACTACTACCCATGGTTTTTTATTAACCAACAAGGCATTGGGTGATCAAAAAGAAGAGTTTTATGCGTATCTAGTCTCAAAAATAAAGAAATAAGTTACAAATATAAAATAGGGTTGTATTAGCATTTTTTGCAAATACAGCCCTATTAGCATTTAATTTTCCTTATAACGGTAAGTAGTTTGGGGAATAGAATGGTTAGGATAGCCCTAAAAGGATAATAAATGTTATGAGTTGAGCACTATAAAAGTTTATTAGTCTAGTGATAAGAAACTATATTTACAAGACATGTAGGTATAGTTTTATTTTTTTGTAATAAAATGATAAAATCTGTTATAATAAGGAGTAGTATGTAAAAGGGGATTAAATGAATGAAGAAAAAAAATTGGATTCAAAAATGGAATAATGTATGGTTATCACTAACTATAAAGAAAAAAATTAATTTCTTTACAGGTGTCGTATTTTTAATCATTTTTCTGTCAATTTTGTTCGATATATGGGTTGTGAATTTTTCTTTAAACGATTTTCAAATGATTTTGGAGAGTAATGCAAAAAGTAGTGACTTCATGGATGCCATAGAGAAGGAAAGTGACTGGTTTGCATCCTATATTAAAGATCCCAGTGAAGAAAATTTAAAGAAATTAGAGGATGCTTGTAAGCAGACGCGCAAAATGATTTCTATTCTGCCCCATAACTATCAATCAATAGGTCCTTACCGCTATGCTAAGATATGGTCTATTCGTAATAGTTATGAGCGATATGAGCAGGAAAGAGACATTGTGTTACAGATGAGGGAAGAAAGTCAGGGTTATATCCATGCTTTATACAGAGTTTATGATATGCAAAGCTATTTGCGAGAATATGCGCGGGTTCTGATGCGCTATACATTGGAGGATGGAACGGTTGCCTACGAGAAAAAAGTACCTGATTTAAAAAGAGTACCATTTATTGTTTTATTTTTTGGGAGTTTCTTATTTCTAGGAATAATCAGTTTAGCTCGTTTAATGAATAAAACAATTATTTTGCCTATTATGAATTTAGTAGATGTGTCAAAAAAGGTTGCAGCTAATGATTTTTTTGTAGAGGATGTAGTGGTTGAAAATAGGGATGAAATGGGAGAACTCGTTAAAGCATTTAATAAAATGAACTATGCAACAGGGCAGTATATTAGAGCTTTAGAAGAAAAAAGAGAAATGGTGGCCTTATTACATAAAGAGGAAGTAGAAAAATTAGAAATTGAAAAACGTTTAGAAAGTACTAATTTGGAATTACTTAAAAGTCAGATAAAACCCCACTTTTTATTTAATACCTTAAATGTAATAGGAGGGATGGCGAATTTAGAGGAGGCCCATGTAACAGAAAAAATGATAAAGGCCCTAAGTTCTCTCTTTCGCTATAATTTAAAGACACCAGAGATGGAAGTGGTATTGGCACAAGAATTACGTATTGTAAGAGACTATATGTATTTACAACAAATGCGTTTTGGCAATCGGATTAGTTATAGTATGGAATGTAAACTAGATCAAGATATAGTAAGGGTTCCTACTTTTTCTTTCCAACCATTAATTGAAAATGCAATTATTCATGGTATTTCAAAAAAAGAAAGAGGGGGAAAGATATGTATTCGCGTGTGGGCAGAAAATGAAAAGGTAATCATTACTGTTGCTGATACGGGAGTCGGTATGACACAAGAGCAGCTTGAAAAACTAAGAAGTGCCTTTAATCAAGGGATTACTGGAAATGTGGGTATTGGGCTAGGGAATATTTATAAACGGATACGTGTTATGTATCCACAGGGAGAAGTTAAAATTTATAGTAAGGAAAATATAGGGACGGCTGTGAGAATAGAAATTCCACAGGTACAAGGGGAGGAATAGTATGTATCGTGTATTAATTGCAGATGATGAGCCGATAGAAATAGCCATTGTCTCTAAGATTATACAAAAGAATTTTAGTGATGGGATGGAAATTGTTCAGGCAGTCAATGGGAGAGAAGCCATTGAAAAATTTTTAGAAAAAAGGTGCCAAGTTGTTTTATTAGATGTGGAGATGCCAGGAATCAATGGGTTAGAGGCAGCAGAAAGAATTAGAAAGGAAGATAAGACATGCAGCATTATTTTCTTGACGGCATTTGATGAATTTACTTATGCTAAAAAAGCTATTACAGTAAAAGCATTAGATTATCTTTTAAAACCTGTTTCAGATGACGAATTAATAGCAGTAATAGATGAAGCTATTCGCCTCATTAAGCTAGATATAAAATCTAGTTTACCAGAGGGAGATTTTAACAATGAAATGTTTGGCATAGAGAGTGGAAAAACAGAACATGTGCGCATGAATGTAGTACAAGAAATGATTATGGACTATATATCCAATCATTATACTGAAGATATTTCTTTACAAGATGTAGCATAGGCCATGAATTATTCAGACCCTTATTTTTGTAAGTTATTTAAGCAATGTTTTGAGAAGAGCTTTACCACCTATCTCTCGGAATTCAGGGTAAATAAAGCCAAGCAGCTTTTAGTAGATGTGACCATTAATGTAAAGGAAATCAGTGATAGAGTAGGATATCGGGATTCCAATTACTTTGCCAAGGTATTCAAAAGAGTAGTCGGTGTAACACCCAGTGAATACCGTGTCCTTGCACTAGGAAAATAGTACATAAATAAGAGAAAAACCTAAATAAAATATAAGTAGTATAAATATTGGGTAGGTATAGATAAGGGTGATGAAGCGAATGAGAATAAAGATAATAGGATGTATACTATTCATTACTATAATTGGAGTGTTTGGCTTTTATATTAGAAAAAGTTGTTCGGAGACTAGAATTCCAGAATTTGTATTTTTTTATGCAGAAAATCAAGCAGAGGACTACCCTACTACACTTGGAGGTTATAAATTTGCAGAGTTAGTGGAAGAAAGGACAGATGGGAGAATTAAAATTATTGTACAGGCCAATAGCCAACTGGGATATGAGAGAGATGTTATTCAACAGCTCCAATTTGGGGGTATTGATTTTGCTCGAATATCTTTGTCTCAACTCGCAGAGTTTGCACCACAATTTAATGTTTTGCAGATGCCTTACCTTTATAAAGATTCAACCCATATGTGGAAGGTATTAGATGGAAAAATTGGGGATGACTTTATGAATGCTGTAAAAGAATCGAGTTTGGTGGCACTTTCTTGGTATGATGCGGGAGCACGTAATTTCTATAACTCTGTAAGACCTATAAATTCTTTAGAAGATATAAAAGGATTACGCATTCGTGTACAAGAATCCCAACTTATGGCTGAAATGGTAGAGGCCTTAGGGGCAATAGCTGTTCCACTTGTTTATAGTGACGTGTATTCCAGTTTACAAAGAGGTATTATTGATGGAGCTGAGAATAACTGGCCATCTTATGAGTCAACAGGTCATTATGAGGTGGCCCAATATTACACTATAGATGAACATACTCGGGTACCAGAACTTCAACTCTGTTCGCAGGTTACATGGGATAAACTGTCATCAGAAGATCAACAGGTTATTCGTTTATGTGCCAGAGAATCTGCTTTATATGAAAGGCAGCTTTGGATGCAACGAGAAGAAGAATCAGAGAAAATAGCATCAGAGAATGGTGTACAAGTTGTCGTATTGTCTGCGGAAGAAAAGGCAAGATTTCAAGCAGCAGTAAAAGGGGTTTATGAAAAATATTGTAAAGACTATATGGATATTATCGAAGCCATTATTGCCACAGAATAGTTGGAATAGAGATTTTGAAAAATAATATAGCAATGAAGAGACAGTTAGCACACCCCATATGCTCTAACTGTCTTTTCATTTTAATAGGTAGTTGTTTTCTGTTTTATATACTGTTTATTAAGTTTAAGAGTAATTTCCTATTAAAATAACTTGTAGATAGGGGATGTTTCATATAGAATAATAAAAGTAAAATAAGTTTTTACACATTTTATAGATAAAGTATGGAGATAATATTAAAAAAACAAGTAGAAATAAAGATAAAATAGAAGAGCCATAGAAAATTAAAAAGAAAAGGAGAAGTTAATCCTCAAGGAGGTGTACTTACTAAGCAATGACACTAAAGAAATTAAACCAAAAGGGATATAAGATACTGCAAGATAGAGTCTTATTTATGCTTGTTGTAATAGGTGCTATGTTTGCTGTACTTTTTTTGAAATTTTATAAGTTACAAATTATAGATCATGATAAATATGCAGGCGACTTGCGAGCCAGTGTAGAACGAACAGTAGAGATTCCTTCTACCCGTGGAATGATTTATGACCGCTACGGGAAGCCTTTAGCCATTAATAAACCTATTTATGTGCTTAAAATTGATCAACAAATGGTGATGAAGAAGAAGGATTTAAATGCACTTTTACTTAAAGTTATTCAGCTTCTTGAAAAAAATGGAGATACATATAAAGACATCATTCCCATTTCTAAAACGGAACCCTTTACTTTCACGGAGAATGAAGCAGCAGTAAAATCCTTTATTATAAACCATTTGCCTTATAATGATAAGGAACATCGTGATCAGATTATCGCCCTGAGTGCAACGGAGCTCTTTAACTATTTAAGAGGGGAAGATGTTTTTCAAATTGATTCGGCCATTAGTAACGAAGATGCGCGTAAAATCATGGCTCTCCGTCTAGAGATTTATCAGTATAGTTATCGCAAATATAAGAAAGTTATTTTGGCAGAGGATGTTTCGGAAAAGACATTAGCAACAATTAATGAAAATCAAGATGAATACCCTAGTATTTTAGCAGAGGTAGATTCTAAGCGTTATTATACTTATGGTAAAGTTTTTGGTAATCTACTAGGTTATACACGGGCTATTACAGCTAGCCAATATGAGAAGATGGAAGGCAAAGGCTATGATAAGGACGATATTATTGGACAGATGGGTATTGAACTTAGTATGGAGGAAGAACTAAAGGGTCAAAAGGGGATTGAGCATATTGAGGTAGATAACGTAGGAAGAAAAGTATCTACCTTAGATAAAACTGATGCGGTACAAGGGAATAA
>JAEZKI010000290.1 GCA_023415525.1 Bacillota bacterium
CTGGGTTTGCCGCTGCTCTTACCTTGGTGTCCTTTACAGTGGCTTTCGTAAGGCTTCCTAATATTTGAATAGCTGACTCCTCCACAACATGGGTACTTTCATCTTCAAGTGCCACTATGTATTGCCCTTCTTCCTTAGAAACAATATTAAGTGTGTCACCTTTTTCCTTTATAATAATCTCTTCATTAGCTGTTTGAAATTGTAACTGACTTTGTACACTTCCATAAACAGCAGCTTGAGTGGTCCCTACGAGAGATAATACGGCTAATCCCGTGATCATTAATAAGCGATGTAATCTCATGTTTCTCCTCCAATATTTATTATCATTTATTACTGACTTGTTATAAATGTTAAGCAAATGTTACAAACTAATTATATATGCTTAATAATCATTTGTCAACTGTTTCCATCTTATCTTTTCTTATCCTTTTAATGATCTCTCTTGTTTTCTTGACCTTATTCTTTTTTCTTAATACTTACATGTAAGGACTAATTATATACTAAAGCATAAATTTACTAATCTACGACAAAAAGAGAGGCTCCTCTGATTGATTCAGATGAGCCTCTCTTTTTGAGCCTTATTAATACTTTACGCTCTATCACACACTCCAAATTTAAAAACAGTTTGTTGTTTATACGTATCCTCTGGTTTTAAAATGACATTTTCCTTAAAAAGTTCCTTGCGCCCTATAGGTAACTGTTGGGTTTCAAAGCACGCTGCATAACGTGGTTTTTGAGGTTCTCCGTTCCCTAGAATGAGCGGATGATCTGCATGATTCATTGTGTACATAACAACTCCTGGTGCTGTTGTTAATACTTCCATGTAGCGCTTTGAAGGTTTATCATAAAATTCTACGGCAACTTTATCCCCATTGAGCACCCAAGGATGATCATAGCCTGAGCCAATAGTAAGCTGCTCATGCTTTTCATGGATATCTCTACCTATAGCTTTTGCTTTTCTAAAGTCAAAAACAGAATCTTCATCTAACGAAATAAATCGACCTGTTGGAATAAGTTCACTGTCTAATTCACAGTATCGATCACTATGAATAACTACTTCTTGATCTAAAACAGAACGCTTAGCATCTCCTGATAAATTAAAGTAAGCATGATTGGTAAGATTAACAATCGTTTCTTTATCTGTTGTTGCACTATAATCTATAGTTAGTGAGTTGTCATTCTTTAAAATATAGTCTACCTTTACTTCTAAATTTCCCGGGAAACCTGCCTCTCCATCTTTGCTGAAATAGGTAAAGCTCACTTTTACCTCATCTTCACTACTTGAACCCTTCCCTTGCCAAAGTTGAGTATGATAGCCTACAGCTCCACCATGAATCGTATTGCCATTACTATTTTTTGCAAATTCATAAAGCTCCCCAGCTAATGTTACCTTTGCCTCTCCAATACGCCCACCGATTCGTCCAATAACAGAGCCAAAGCATCCTGGATTCGTTTCATAAACATTAAAATCCTGCCAATTTAGAATCACATTTTCAAGTTTCCCCTCATAATCAGGTACCAAAACTTGAGTTAATGTAGCACCTAAACTAATGACCTCTACTAACATACCTGTATCATTGGTCATTTGAAATTTGTCAATCTCTTTACCACTTTTAAGTACGACTTTTTCCTGTATGAATTTCATCATTATCCCCTCGCAATTTTATGTTTATACTTCCTCCATTTTCTATCATATCAAATTTGCTTACAACTTTCAAACTAGTCTTTTTTTATTCAACGAATAGGCCATTGTTTTTTATAAATTTTTAATTAAGGTACTTCTTATCTCTCTTCTTCTAAATAAAAAGCTAGTTCATCGCCCTGAAACCAACAGTCCCCCTTAAGTCCTTATGACTTGAGGGGGCTTTTGATACAAAAATCTATTTATTTCTTTATTCTATCGTAATGATAAGGTACTTAAAATTCTTATCTTATACCTTATCCTTTTAGAAAGAATAAATTCTACAAATTGGCAATAACGCAATTAGCAAATTCTTCACCTGTTGCCCCATCACTTCTACCTGTCATTTTAATGGTGTCATTGGCTATCTTAAGAGCAGCAATAACACTATCTGCCTCTTTGGCATAACCAATATGGCGAAGTAAGAGCTCAGCCGCCTTAATCATACTGGCTGGATTAGCATACATCTGTCTTCCTGTTTCTAACATACGTGGTGCACTCCCATGAATGGCTTCAAACATGGCATATTTATTACCTACATTGGCGCTTCCTGCTGTTCCTACACCACCTTGAATCTGAGCAGCTTCATCAGTAATAATATCTCCATAAAGGTTAGGAAGTACAAAAACCTCAAAACCTGTTCTTACTTTTTCATTAATAAGGTTTGCTGAAATAATATCTACAAACCAGTCATCAACTTCAATTTCAGGGTAATCCTTAGCAACTTTATAGCAAAGCTCTAAGAATTTACCATCTGTTTTCTTAAGGATATTAGCCTTTGTAATGATAGCTACTCGTTTTTTACCATTCTTACGCGCAAACTCAAAAGCTTGACGTGCAATTCTTTCTGTTCCTTGAGTGGTTGTTACTTTAAAGTCAAAGGACATATCTTCATCAATAACTACCCCTTTACTTCCAAGGGCATATTCCCCTTCCGTATTTTCGCGGAAGAAAGTCCAGTCAATGCCTAGCTCTGGTACAGCAACAGGCCTAACATTGGCAAAAAGATCTAACTCTCTTCGCATAGCCACATTAGCACTTTCAATATTAGGGCCATCACCTTTACTTGGTGTGGTTGTAGGTCCTTTAAGAATAATGTCACAAGCTTTTAGTTCTGCTAATACGTCATCTGGGATAGCCTTTCCTGCTGCAATACGATTTTCAATGGTAAGGCCTTCGATTTGTCTAAACTCAATTTTCCCTTTTTCTACTTCTTCCTTAAGCACTGCTTTTAATACACGTTCTGCTTCTGCTGTAATAGCTGGACCGATGCCATCACCACCACAACAGCCAATAACGATTTTATCTAACTGACTATAATCTACAGCTCCTGTATCTTGTTTCATTCTTTCTACACGTGCAAGTTGAGCCTCTACAAGTGCTGCAAAATGCTCTTTTGCCATTTGTATCTTATCCATTTCCCAAATCCTCCTTCGATAGTCCCGAAAATTTACTCTTTTATTATACCAAAGTTATTAGGTTTATCCAAATATAATTTTACTTTATGAATTTTTATACATAATTAAAGAGGTAGCTCTCATTATTCCTACCCCTTTAAAAATAGACCTATTTATCTTCTACTAAATATCTACAAATAAAGAGTTCTAGCTCTTCATCACTCATAACAGTAGTACGCCCGTCTTCATATTCCTTATCTACCCACTCTTTAATTTGTACACATAAGGGATCATTCTTATCAATGTTTTTAAGTTCTTTGAATTTAGGACAGGTACTTATCCAATGGGCGATACCTGCTAAACCAGAAGTATTGCTGACAGATACACGTACTGGACGATTTAAGAACTTATCTGTATCAAAAATATTATAGATTTCCTCATTTTTTAATAAACCATCTGCATGAATACCTGCCCGTGTCACATTAAAGTTTCTACCTACAAAAGGAGTGCGTTCTGGAATCTTTTCCCCAATAACATTCTCAAAATACTCTGCTAACTCTGTAATAACCGTGGTATCCATCCCATCTAGAGTCCCTCTTAATTGAGCATATTCAAAGACCATGGCTTCAAGAGGTGTATTTCCTGTACGTTCACCAATGCCAAAAAGAGAGCAGTTAACACCTGAACAACCATAGAGCCAAGCAGCTGTGGAATTACTTACCGCACGATAGAAATCATTATGTCCATGCCATTCAATCCATTCATTAGGCATACCTGCATAATGATGAAGGGCATACATAATACCTGGTACGCTTCTTGGAATCATCGCTCCAGGGTAGCTTACTCCATAACCCATTGTGTCACATGCCCGTATTTTAATAGGGATTCCTGTTTCATCGCTCAACTTTTTGAGCTCAAGTACAAAAGGTACAACGAAATTATAAATATCTGCCCGTGTAATATCTTCAAAATGGCAACGAGGAATAATCCCTTTCTCAATACATTGCTTAATAACCTTTGTATAATGGTTAATGGCTTCCGAACGTTTCATATGAAGTTTATGGAAAATATGATAATCCGAACAACTTACTAAAATACCAGTTTCCTTAATCCCCATTTGTTTAACTAGTTCAAAATCTTTCTCTGAAGCCCTAATCCAAGAAGTAATATGAGGAAATTCATACCCTAACTCCATACATTTATAAACTGCTTCCCTATCCTTTTGACTGTATAAGAAAAATTCACTTTGTCTTACAATACCTTTTGGGCCACTTAAACGATGTAACATCTTATAAATAGCTACGATTTGTTCTGCTGTATAAGGGGCTCTGGATTGTTGTCCATCCCTAAAAGTAGTATCTGTAATAAAGATATTATCTGGCATATCCATAGGAACTCGCAAGCTATTGAAGGCAATTTTAGGAATTTCGTCATATGGATAAAACTCCCTATACATATTAGGTGTGTCTCTCTCTTCCAATTGATACCTAAACTCTGGACTTTCAAGGAGATTTGATCTTTTATTAATTTCAAACATTTTATCACCTCTTGAATTTTATTATAAACAATCATTTAATTGTCAGATAATTTATAGGTATAATTGTATACAATGATACATACTCTGTCAATATTATTTTTTCAAAAATTTTATTTTTATTATATAATTTACTATTATTTATATTTGAAAAATTATTTAACACAAGTAACATTTTTTTCCATGCTTCATACTATATAAGTGAAGATACTAAGATATTTATCTGTTGTATTTCTACAATATTTTTGAAAATCTAAAAAAAAGGATACAAGCGCTAGAAAGAAATAATTTATTTCCTATTTTTGGTAATTATAGTCATTTTTCTTCTACCCACCTAATAAACTAAATTATATGAACTTATTTAGAAGGAGGGTAAAGGGGTGACTTAACTCTAGCCGCTTAATCTACTTTTATTCTACTTGGTATCATCTTTAAAAAACTTATTACATTATTTAATGATATAGGAGGTTAATGAAATGGAAGATTTCAGACTTTTAGACAATAATAATATGTGGATATGGATTATTATAATCTTTTTACTTTTCTGTGGTTGTGGTAGTGGTTGTGGAAATGGGCTTTTAGGTGGTAGTGAATGTGGCGTTGGTAACTTATTTGGTGGTTGCAACAACAACATTTGGACTTGGATTATTATCCTCATCATTCTTTACTGGTTATTCTGCAGCAATAGCTGTGGTGGCGGCATCTTTAGAAACGATATCCAATAATTTTAATTAAAATAAGAGGTCCGGGCTTTAAAGCCTTGACCTCTTTTTAAAAAATGACACCTGTAGTGACTAAAACAATCACTAATACCAAAGCTAAAATA
>JAEZKI010000306.1 GCA_023415525.1 Bacillota bacterium
GAACTAAAGAGATGGTTTCTTTATAAAGTTTCAGAAATCTGCACAGGAATTAGTACGAAGAAGAGTGATCACTCCAATAGATGTATTGAGAAGGCAAAGGAATATATAAACAGATGCTATTCCAAAGATATTTCCTTAGATGAAGTTTCAAGAGAAGTAGATATTAGTCCCTATTATTTTAGTAAGCTCTTTAAAGATGTCACAGGAGAGAATTTTATAGAGTATTTAACACGAATGAGGATTCAAACAGCTAAAGAATTGTTACGCAGTGAAATGAGCATTAAAGAAGTAGGTATAGAAGTAGGTTATAGTGATCCCAATTATTTTAGTCGTATCTTTAAGAAGGTTGTAGGTATAACGCCTACAGAATTCAAGGAGGTTAAACATCAATGAGAAGAAAAAGGAGTATCTGGGCTTTGATAAGCTTAAGCTTATGCTTAGGGGTAGGAGTAGGGTGTGTCCCAGGAGATGCCTATACGAAAGAGGAGACTCAAGAAAGCCAAGAAAAGATTAAAATTGGTTTATCTGTAGATTCCTTTGTTATCGAAAGATGGCAGAGAGAAAGAGATATTTTTATTTCCAAGGCACAAGAATTAGGTGCGGAAGTGAATGTTCAGAATGCCAGTGGGGAGGTTGAGGAACAGATTGCACAGATTGAATATCTTATTGATAAAAACATGGATGTTATCACTATTATACCTATTGATGCCAATGCCCTTGGAGAGGTTATAAAGAAAGCAAAGCGAGCAGGTGTTAAAATTATAGCTTATGACAGACTTTTGACCAATGCAGATGTAGACTTATACATATCTTTTGACAATGAAAAGGTAGGTGAATTAATGGCACAAAGTCTTATAGATAACGTGCCTTTAGATGGGACTATTCTTATGATCTGTGGCCCATTAACAGATAATAATGTGCTATTAATTAATAAAGGTTTTAAAAAAGTAATCGAGAGAAGTACTTTAAACATATTGGATACAAGTTATGTTGAACAGTGGATTCCAGAGAAGGCCTTCTCCCTTACTAACAAATACCTCCAATCAAGAACGAAGATAGATGGTATTATGTGTGGCAATGATGGTGTAGCAGGTCAGACGATAAAAGCCTTGGCAGAAAGAAGGTTAGCAGGTAAAGTGAGTGTAGTAGGACAAGATGCAGATGTAGATGCTTGCCAACGCATCGTAGAGGGAACGCAAACGATGACGGTTTATAAACCCGTAGATGAATTAGCTGAAAAAGCCGTAGAATATGCCATTCGTCTTGCTAAAGGAGAAAAGATTGCTGCACCTTACACCATTGACGATGGAAGTTTTGAAGTGCCTTATGAGAAGCTAGATCCTATAGCTGTGACGAAAGAGAATATGAAGGAAGTCATTATTGATGGGGGCTTCCATTCGAAAGAAGATGTTTATCTGAATATTCCTGTCGAATAATATACAAAATGACTAAAAGAATGAGGCCTAGACAATATTGTTTAGGTCTTATTTTTATCACAAAAAAATGCTAGGTGGGTAAAGTGAATAAAATAAATTAGCAAAAATATAAAGAATGTTAAAAACAAAATACTATTACAGTTGTGTTACACTAAAAATGTAAAGATTACACATTAATTCTAAGGGGGATAAGTAATATGAAGAAATTAATAAGTGTAGTACTGGCAAGTATGGTTGCAGTAACAATGTTAGTAGGTTGTGGCGGCGGAAAGGCTGCAGCAGGCGGAAAAGCATCAGGTGGTAAAAAAGTAGGTGTTGCAATGCCTACAAAAGACTTACAACGTTGGAATCAAGACGGCTCTAATATGAAAGAACAACTTGAAGCAGCAGGGTACACAGTAGACTTACAATATGCTAATAATGATATTGCTACACAAGTATCACAGATTGAAAATATGATTACAAATAAGTGTGAAGTTTTAGTTATTGCTTCTATTGACGGTGGTTCATTAGGTACAGTACTTGCAAAAGCTAAAGAGAAAAACATCCCAGTTATCGCTTATGACCGTTTGATTATGGATTCAGATGCTGTTTCTTACTATGCAACTTTTGATAATTACATGGTTGGTACGATTCAAGGTAACTACATTGTAGATGCTTTAGATCTTGAGAATGCAGCTGGCCCATTCAATATCGAACTTTTCACTGGTTCACCTGATGATAACAATGCACGTTTCTTCTTTGGTGGAGCAATGGATATCTTAACACCTTACATCGAATCAGGCAAATTAAATGTTGTATCTGGTCAGAAGAAATTTGAAGAAGTAGCTACACTTAACTGGTCAACAGAAGAAGCTCAAAAACGTATGGAAAACCTTATTACTGCTTACTATGCAGATGGTACAAAATTAGACGTTGTTCTTTCATCTAATGACTCTTGTGCAATTGGTATTAGTAATGCCCTTCAAGGTTCTTACAAAGGAGATAAATTCCCTATTTTAACAGGTCAAGACTGTGATATTACATCTGTAAAGAATATTTTAGCTGGAAAACAATCAATGTCAATCTTCAAAGATACACGTACTTTAGCAAAGAAAGTTGTTGAAATGGTTGATGCTATCATGAAGGGAACAGAAGTACCTGTAAATGATAACAAAACTTACGATAATGGCAAAGGAATTGTACCTTCTTACCTTTGCGAGCCAGTATTCGCTGATAAAGACAACTACAAAGAATTATTAATTGATTCAAAGTATTACACAGAAGATCAATTAAAGTAATTAGAAGAGATAATAAAAAATAATTGAGTTACTTAAAGGAGGGCTATGTGATAAACATTGCCCCCTTATTCTCTATGATACTTATTATAGGAGGGGTGAACTTGGCAAAAATACTGCTTGAAATGCAAAATATTACGAAAAGGTTTCCCGGAGTAAAAGCGTTAGATGATGTTAATTTAGTAGTTGAAGAAGGGGAGATTCATGCACTAGTAGGTGAGAACGGTGCAGGGAAATCGACTCTTATGAATGTATTAAGTGGAATCTATCCTTATGAGAGCTATGAAGGTAATATTATTTACCAAGGTGAGCTTTGCAAGTTTAAGGATATAAAAGATAGTGAAAAGAAAGGCATCGTTATTATCCATCAAGAATTGGCCTTAGTGCCTTATATGACTATTGGGGAGAATATGTTCCTTGGAAACGAACGCGGAAAGGATCTAGCTATTGACTGGGATGAGACCTACAGAAGGGCAGATGAACTTTTACAGACGGTAGGACTCATGGAGTCTTCCAAAACCCTTATTAAAGATATAGGAGTAGGTAAACAACAACTTGTAGAGATTGCCAAGGCATTGGCTAAGAATGTTAAATTACTTATTCTGGATGAACCTACAGCTTCTCTTAATGAAGCAGAGTCTCGTA
>JAEZKI010000309.1 GCA_023415525.1 Bacillota bacterium
AAGTATTTAAACCAGAGTGTAATCAATAATTTGAGAAATGAACGAATTAATCAACGAACCAATAATCAGACTAACAGACTAGTTAATCAACTAACTAATCAACTAACTAATCAACTAACTAATCAACTAACTAATCAACTAACTAATCAACTAACTAATAATCAAACTTACAAACGAATTAATCAACTAACCAATAATCAAATGAGTCATTTAACTAATAGCTTAACAAATCATGTAATAGATAAGTCTGTAAATAATGTAGTAGGTCATTTGGTAAATCCTACAGTAAGAAGCTGGATAAGTCATTCAGTCAATAACTTGGTGAATTCTTCAGCAAGTAAATGGATAAAGGATAAAGCAGTTGATTTGACACAGACCTTCATCCCAAATCAATCCACTTTAATACCTATAAAGCTAGAAGAAGGTAAGCTGGAACAAGGAGAAAACCTAATCATTCTTCGCCAAAAAGAGAAGTTTCAGGAAGAAGAAATAGTAGAGACTCGTATGGAGAAACGCCTTCAACAAGTAGTCCGTACGATTGTAGAAGAAGAGGTGCAGGAGAAGGTTAAACATGGCATCGAGAACTATACACTAGCTAAGGAGCAAGAGCACTATAAAAAGTTAAAGGAATTAGAGGAAAAACTAGACGAGAATAGACAACAAGCTGAAAAGCAGGAGAAGGCACAAGAAAGGGATTTAGACATAGACCGAATATATAAAAAGGTCTATGAAAAAATTGAAAGAAGCTTAGTGAGTGAAAGAAGAAGGATGGGATTATAGTTCGTAAAGTGAGGTGATTAAAATGGGAAAGCCTAATGAAGTAGTAGCAGAGGAAAATCTAGATGCAGAGGCCCCAACCGACAAAGCCTATATCAAGATATTGTCAGGTGGGATGTATGAAGATGGAGAAGGTTTTTATGAGGATGAATTTATTAAGGTTCAGTTTAATCCTACTAGCTATTCGATTAAAAGTCGCTCGAATGTAGATGCTAAGAATATAGGAGCTTCAGATGGTGCAGACAAGTATGGAGAATTTTCACCAGATCCCAGAGAACTGAGTGTCACCTTATTTTATGATTCTATTGTCCAAATGGATTTCTTAGAGAAGAGTAAAAATATATTTAATGATGTGAAATCCGTCATCATGAAAGGTGGAGGCGTGGTAGAGACAGCTATGGGGTTAATTGAAGTAGTGGATAAATACCCAGCAGAGCAGGATTTAAATGAAATGTATTTAGACCGATTAAGTCGCTTAGGAACTGTAATGGAAATGCCACCTCGCTTACCTTGGATTGCTTTTATATATGGGAGTACAGAGTTTAGAGGTTTTGTAAATGATTTAAGTATTAAGTACAAGCGTTTTAATAAGCAAGGAGAGGTTATAAGGGCAGAAGTAAGCCTCTCTATAAAGGAAGTTGCAGAATTTGCAGAGGAAAGTAGTAGTCCAGCAGCAGCTCCAGCAGCAACTGGGGCTGCAGGGGCTTCTACCCCTCAAGTTGTTAAAGATGAACCTATAAACTTAAGCGATTTATTTGGCTAAAAAATAGGAGGTATCTGTATGCCAGCAGAGTATAACATCAAAGATTTAGCAGAGAAATATGAAAAGTTTGCAAGCCCTAGCTATTCTATTGAGATAGACGGCAAGAAGCTGGATGAGAATTATACGAAAACCCAACTTACAGTGGAACTTACAGCTACCTTTGAAGCCAGTTGGTGTAAATTTGAGATAAGTAATGCGTTTAAAAGTTTAAAGGGAGATAAAATTACATTAGAAGAGGATATAAATAAAAGTATTAAGCTAGGTAGTAAGGTTGAGGTTATAGTAGGCTATAAAAATGTAACCCATAAAAGAATATTTCTGGGTTATATAGATACCATTTATTTAGACTATAACAAAGGAGGGGATATTGTTTATACCGTAGAATGCTTAGATGCAAAAGGGATTATGATGAATAGTATCCGTTCAGAAGTAAAGACCAGTATCAAGAAGTATAGTGAAGCTGTTGAAAATATTTTAAAGGGCTATAGTAGCCTTGTAAAAATAGACAGTAAAGGCTTAGATAAAAGTGATGCTGAGGTAACTACCCTTATAGAGCAACATAATGAAAGTGACTATGACTTTATTGTAAAAATAGCCAAAAAGCTAAACTATAACTTTTTTATTTTAAATGGCTATGCGGTTTTTAAGCCTAAAGCAGCAGTTAAAAAGGAGCTTCTTTTTGAATTTAATATTAATGAATATGTTAAGAGTTTTACTATGAAGAGTGCCTTAAAGAATCAAGTGTCCAGTGTAACAGTAAGGGCAAATAATGAAAAGGACCCCACAAAACCTTTTCAAGCTACAGCCAATAAATATAAAAATCTCATTACAGGAGCCATGACTAAGCCAGCTGCAACCAGTGTTATTAATAACAAGGTCTCTCAGACGATTATAGATTTATCAGTAGATTCTGAGGCAACAGCAAAGGCAAGGGCAGAAGCTAAACTTATGGAGTTATCCTATAGCTTGTGTAAGGGAAAAATTGGGATAGTAGGTTTACCAGAACTTGTTCCTGGAAGGATTGTAAAGGTAGAGGGTTTTGGGGCTAATTATAACCAGAAATATTATGTATCAAAGGTTATTCATCATATTAAAGACAGTAGCTTTACTACAGAATGTGAATTAGAGGTGAATAAGGTATGAGTATTACAGAAGTGCTAAATAAAGAAGGTAGCGATAAACCAAGTCATTTATTCTTTGGTGTAACAGTAGGTGTTGTGACTGATATAGAAGATCCAGATAAATTAGGACGTATTAAAGTGAAATTACTCAATCGTACAACTTCTGAATGTGAAACAGACTTCATTCGTATCCTTACACCTATGAGTGGTAAAGAATGGGGAATGTTCTTTTTGCCAGAGGTTGGAGATGAGGTATTAGTAGCCTTTAGTGAGGGGGATATGCTAAGACCTTATGTTATTGGTTCTCTGTGGAATCAGACCAATAAACCACCTGTAACGATTAAAGACAAAGAAAATAAGATTCGCCAGATAAAGACTAAAAATGGTCATGAAATAACCTTTGTAGATGAAGAGGGTAAAGATTCCATTACCATAAAGACACCTAAGGACTTAACCATAAAGCTAGAAGATGAAAAAGAGATTATTTCTATTCAAAATAAAGAAGGAAACAATATTGTTAAAATAGATGCTAAAAATGGTGAGGTACAAGTTTTAGCTGAAAAGAAAATTACCATAAAAGCTGGTAATTCTAAAATGGAACTAGATGGAAGTAGTAATAATGTAGTGATTGAAAGCAACCAGTCCATTAAGCTAAAGTCGCAACAAATTGTCATTGATGCCAAAGGCAGTCTGGAACTGAAAGCATCTAGCAATATTAATATTAACTCCAGTGGTCCAACCAACATTAAGGGGGCTATAACAAAAATCAATTAGGAGGCCAAAGCATGGAAAGAGATAAAGAGACTTTGGGATGGTATTTTCCTTTGCAAGTGAATCCTCAGACTGGAAGTATTCAAACAACGGACTTAAAAACAGATATCCGGCAATCTTTACTTATCTTGTTAAGTACAAGGAAGGGGGAACGTTTAGGCCATAAAAACTATGGCTGTAACTTAGACCGTTTTATGTTTGAACCCATTACTTATAGCCTTATTAAAGAGGTTAAAGAAGAGGTTAAAAGGGCCATTAAGACATGGGAGAAGCGTGTAACGAATGTAGAAGTTAAAGTTTTGAATGCCAAAGAGGATGAAACCATGTTGGTTATTAATATTAGCTACGTCATTATTGATACAGAAGAGTTGGATCAGTTTAATCATATCTATCATCTTTTAGAGGAATAAATTTTACATAGAAAAGAAGTGAGTGTATGAGAGTCCCTATCATTGATAATAGAAGTAATGAGATTATTTACAAGCAACTTATAGAACTTGCCAGGAACTATGTCCCTGAATGGAATGGTACAAAAGAAGGGGATCTAGGCGTCATATTATCCCATCTTTTTGCCAATATGATGGGGGAAACTGTACAACGCTTCAATAAGATACCTTATAAAAATTTTATTTATTTTTTAAATATCTTAGGGGCGGATACATTACCTGGTATTTGCTCTAAAGGGTATGTCACCATTGACCTTAATCCAGGCACTGAGCCAGGTGTAGTGGTGGCAAAGGGAAAGCACCTTTTTGCTCAAGATGACGCTGGTAACCGCGTATTATTTGAAGTAGAGGATGAGCTATTAGCTATTGATAATAAAGTTAAGGAAATCCTTTGTAAAAGCAGTACACAAGGCAAGATTGTTCGTAGCTTTGATGAAAAAGCTAAAGAAGACTCCTTTAAGTTATTTGATTTTGACGGAGGAGAGAACTTACAGTGCTACCGTTTTGTGTTTGATGAGCAAGATGTCTTACATATTAATAACGGAGCAGAGATTACACTACAGCTCCTTCATGACGAAAGACCTTATTTAGAAAATCAGATAGTAGAGAAATTAAAAGACAAAACCTATGCCAAGTGGGAGTATCTTACTGAAGAAGGATGGCAACCTATTGAACAGGTAACAGGAGTAGGCAATACGTTGCATTTTAAGGTAACTGGCCCCCTTTTAGAAGCTCCCTATAATGACTTGGTAAGCAGATGGCTTTCTTGTACATTAATGGACCCAATAGGTGAAGGTGAGATTTGTTTTACCCAGCTTCGAGTAGCTTCTCAAGCAGAGGGGATTTTACCAGATAGCTTATATAATAATGACCTATCTCTTATAAAAACTACTTTTTTGCCCTTTAACGAAAGATTTAGCAGTTATGATGATTTTTATATCAATTCGAAAGAAGCTTTTTCTAAAAAAGGAGCTATTGTTAAGGTAGAAATGGTTATTGACCACATTCTAGTACCCATAGAAGAGAAAAGGGTAGAGAACAAGATTAAATGGAAACCGATCCTTAGACAGAGTGAGCTGACTACGCCAGAAGAAACAGAAATCAACGTAGAGAAGGTTATATGGGAATATTGGAATGGCAATGGGTGGAAACGCTTATTTGATGAGAATTTATATGAGGATATTTTTAAGCTAGAGGGAAAGCAGAAGGTTACATTAACCTTTACTTGTCCAAGGGATATGGATACGACTTATATAGGGGCAGATCAAGGTTTATGGATACGTGCACGGATTTTAAGTGTTAATAATGCCTTTGCGCTTAATACTTATTTTAATTCACCTATTATTGAAAAATTGACTATTAGCTATTCCTATAGAAATGAGACGCAACCTGTTGAGAGAATCTTTCTAGAGCGAGATTTAGAGAAAAGAATGATAGCTAATAATCAAATGGAAGAGATTAAGGTTTATTCAAAAGAAACAGATGATAGACCGGCAGCTTATTTGGCTCTTAATAATCCTATAAAGGGAGGACCTGTTAAGATTTTCTTTAAAAAGGTGGGGCAAGATGGTAAAGAACCACCAGCTATTAAGTGGGAATACTGGGGACTAATGAATGGAACTTATAAATGGATTGAGCTTAAGCTAATGGATGAAACAGAAAACTTGAGTAAAAGTGGACTGATTACTTTTGTTGTTAAAGATAATTTTGAGAAGGCTAAGCTGTTTGGTAAAGAAGAATATTGGCTTAGAATAGTGAACACAGATAAGCGGTATGATGAAGAAGCTGATAGTAAACAATTACCAGAATTAAGTGGGATCTACTTTAATACGGTTAAGATTGTACAGCAAGAGACCATGGAAACAGAATATTTTTCCATAGAACTAGAAGAAGCCAATAAACTTTGTGTGCTGACACAAGGGAATCTCACTCATGAGACTGTTTGGGTAGATGAATTAGATGACCTTCTGGCGGATGATATT
>JAEZKI010000326.1 GCA_023415525.1 Bacillota bacterium
AGTCAATGGAATAAGATGGAAGTATGTAGTAAGGAGCGACACACAGTAGTAACTATGGACTTATAAGCTAGAAAAATAAAATGTAGCAAAACTGTCGTCGGTAGGAACTTTAAAATGTCGCCTTACATTAAAGCAACGTGCAAAAAAACTTAAAACAGATATTCCTGCTGTGTTTCTGGCTTTAAAGCATAGTAGAACACCGTTTTTGGCAAAGATGATGGCAGGCATGACTGTTGCTTACGCCTTTTCACCTATTGACTTTATTCCGGATTTTATTCCTGTATTAGGGTATTTAGATGATGTGATCTTGTTGCCTATTTTGGTGGCAATAACTATTAAGCTTATTCCAAAAGAGATATTTGAGGAATGTCAGGTGGAGGCAGAGAAAATTTGGGTAGATGGACGGCCTAAAAAATGGTATTATGCAGTGCCTATTGTTGTGGTTTGGGTACTTGTGCTAGGACTGATAATTGGGTGTTTCCTAAACGAAAAGAACAGTTAGTTTGAACGGAATGGTGAATAGGCCTTAGCAATTGGAGATAGAGCTTGCTATAACAAAAACTAAAGTGAAGAAAAAGTGAAGATAAGTGAAGGAGGAAGAAGGAATGATTGTTAGAGAGGGAGAAATAGAAGATGTAGAAGTTATTAGTCAGATTTATGCACATAGTTGGAAGGCTGCCTATGTAGGACTTATTCCACAGACTTATTTAGATGATTTAAAAGAGGACTTTTGGGTAGAAAAGTTTAAGGAGTGGCTTATAAGTGGTGAGTTACACGTTAAATTGGTTTTAGAAGGAAGTGAAGTAGTTGGGGCTGTAGGTTATGGAAAGACCCTGGAGGGAGAACGAAAAGGTTGGGGGGAACTCCGTTCTTTTTATCTCTTACCTACCTACTTTGGGAAAGGCTATGGAAAGGTTTTAATGCAGGAAGTAAAAAAGGCATTGAAGGAAATGGGCTGCAAAGGCATTTACTTATGGGTTTTAGAGGGGAATGAAAGAGCCCGTCATTTTTATGAAAAGCAGGGCTTTGTTCAGACAGAAGAGAAATGGACAGGGAAGATTCTAGACCAAGAAATCGTGGATGTAGGCTATATTTTAGAACTATAATACAAGAAAGTGGACTAGCAAGCTAAAAAAGTTCTACTTTTAAAACAAAGTAGAACCTTTTTAGCCTATAAAAAAAGACTATTGGGGAGAATAGTCTTTTTTTATGTTTGTTTATTGTAATGGGGAGAAAAGAAGAATAAGTTTTCTTCTTTATGAGATTATTATATATAAGTAAGATGTAGAAATTATGTTTATTTTTCTTTTTCATAAACAGGCATTGCGACATCGAGAAGCTTCTTGTAAGATAGAAAAGAAAGTGATAGGAAGCAGTTTAGAGACGTAAGAAATACAAATACTAATAAGATAATAAGAGACAATGAAGGAGTTTATAATGTTACATGCATTTTCAAGAACAGAAATGTTAATTGGTACAGAGGCATTAGAAAAGCTAAAGAAAAGCACAGTAGCCGTGTTTGGTGTAGGAGGTGTAGGCTCTTATACCGTGGAAGCTTTAGCAAGGAGTGGAGTGGGTAAACTTGTTTTAGTGGATTATGATGAAGTTTGCTTAACGAATATTAATCGGCAACTTCATGCCACTTATGAAACCATTGGCAAGTCAAAGGTAGAGCTTATGAAAGAACGCGTTAAGTCAATTAATCCAGACTGTGAGGTGGTAGCCTTTAAAGCCTTCTATACACCAGAAACAGCAGAAGAACAGGTATTACCTGACTATGATTATGTCGTAGATGCCATTGATATGATATCCTCAAAGCTTCATTTAATAGAACGCTGTCAGATGCTGGATATCCCTATTATATGTGCTATGGGAGCTGCTAATAAAATGGATCCAACAGCCCTAAGGGTAACGGATATTTATAAGACCAGTATGTGCCCATTAGCTAAGGTGATGCGTAGTGAATTAAGAAAACGAGGGGTTAAAAAATTAAAGGTGGTTTATTCTACAGAACAGCCATTGAAGCCCTTAAGTCTTGAAGGGGGGTGTCCTGAGACTTGTCATTGTGAAAATAAAGATACGGCCAAGATTGAAAAGAGACAAACCCCAGGTTCTATTTCTTTTGTACCATCTGTAGCAGGACTTATTTTAGCAGGAGAAGTCATCAAGGATTTGATTGGCTATGGAGAAGAAGAGGTGAGATAGGGAAGAGGCTATTAGAGAATGAGAACATATTAAAAGGCACCTAACATGAGGTGCCTTTTAAACTATCGATTTAAACGTTTGTTAAGATCTGTTTGGCGGTCGTTTGAAAGTTTTAAGAAATCTTTCATAAGATTTTCAAAGCTTTCTTGTGGGCTTTCCTTTTTTTGTGGTTTTGAAGTCGGTCTATTTTCTCTATTGGCTTCTTTAATAGAAAGAGATATTTTGCCTTTCTCGCTGTCAATAGATAAGATTTTTACTTTTACTTGGTCCCCCACTTTAATAGCATCATTAATATTACTTAAATAACCTTGTGTAATGTGTGAGATATGAACAAGGCCTTGAGTTGTTCCATCCAGTGAAATAAATGCGCCGAATGGTTTGATGCCTGTTACAGTCCCTTCAATGATTTGACCTACTTGAAATTTTTCCGACATGACAACACTCCTATTAGAATAGATAACGCTTATAGTATACCACAATTTTTTACAGCATGTATAGTGATTTAAAAAATAATTCGTTAATAATAGGCATAAAAATATGATATAATAAAGAGTAATGCATAGTAGAATAGAGGAGGTGGAAAGCATGCTACCCAGTCAGTATAAATGGCAATATAAAGAGCCTCAAAAAGAAGGCTCCTTAATAGAAGAGATTTTGTATGGAAGAGGTCTATTGGATAAGGAGGATGTTGACCACTTTTTGATTCCTAAGAAAGAGGATCTTCATTCGCCTTATCTTTTAAAGGATATGGATAAAGCTGTAGAGCGTTTACTCCGGGCACATAAGGAAGAGGAACAAGTGGTTATATATGGTGATTATGATGTGGATGGCATTACAAGCACATCGATTCTTTACTTGTTTTTAAAGAAACTAGGTTATAAAGTATCTTATTATATTCCCAATAGACAAACAGAAGGGTATGGCTTAAATGAGGGAGCCCTAGCTCAAATAAGGGAATATGCTAAGCTAGTGGTAACCGTGGATACAGGAATCGCCGCCAATAAAGAAGCAGACTTTGCAAAAAGCATTGGGATGGATTTAATTATTACAGACCATCATGAGTGCCAAGAAGTTTTGCCAAATGCCTATTGTATTATCAACCCTAAGAGAAAGGATAGTGACTATCCCTTTGATGCCTTAGCAGGGGTAGGTGTAACCTTTAAGTTAATGCAAGCACTTGCTAGTCAAATGAGGAAGGAAGAACTTATTTGGGAATATGTGGATATTGTAGCTTTAGGCACAGTTGCTGATGTAGTCCCTTTAATAGGAGAAAACCGCATCATTACTTCTTTAGGGTTTCAAAAGATGCAGCAAAATCCCAATCTTGGTTTAGGGCAGCTTTTAGCCCTTGTAGGTGATGGAAATAAAGAAGAAAAGATGACTTCTAATAAGGTAGCCTATCAGATTGGACCACGTATTAATGCTGCAGGACGACTAAGTGATGCTAAAATAGGTGTAGAGCTTTTAACGACTACTAACCTTGAAAGGGCAAAGGAATTAGCAAGAGCTTTAGATGATGAAAATCGTAAGCGACAAGAAATGGAAGCAGAGATTTTATTACAGGCTGAAGCCTATATTTCTAGAGAAGTTGATAGGGAAAAGGAAAAAATAATTGTTGTAGTAGGTAAAGAATGGCATCATGGTGTCATTGGTATTGTGGCCTCCAAGATTATGACCAAGTATTATCGACCAACTATTGTATTAACAGAAGAAGAGGGAATCCTTTCAGGTTCAGCACGTAGTGTAGAAGGATTTAATATTTTTGAAGCCATAAGTAGTGCCAAGCAGGAGCTTTTACGCTTTGGTGGTCATGAAATGGCAGCAGGACTTTCTTTAGAAGTAGACAAATTAAAGGCTTTTAAAGAAAAGTTAGAGACTTATAGTTTAGAACATCTTGACGAGGAAATGCTTGTGCCTACTTTGGAGATTGACTTAAGGTTACAAGAAAAGGATATAACCCTTCATTTTTGTGAGCAGATAGAGAATTTGGAACCCTTTGGTGCAGCTAATCCTACCCCTTTATTTTGTATTGAAGGGAAGGTGAATTATGCCCAGAAGATTGGTCAAGAAGAAAAGCATCTCCGACTAACTCTTTTAGTGGGGGAACAGTTATTTACAGGAATTGGCTTTGACAAAGGGTACCTTGCAGATTATCTTAGTGAAGGGGAAAAGGTGCTGGTGGCTTGTGAAGTGCTTAAAAATGTATGGAATAATCGCACCACTCTACAACTACGCATAAAAGATATTCAGTCTCCTGAAGAAGAGGTTTTAAAAAGTCAATATTATCTTTCTTTAGCCCATTATTTAAATAAGCCACAGGCGTTGGAAAAAGACACTATAGCCCTTCGTGGTATGGATGAGCCTATAGGAAATCAAGAACTCATTCATGTGTACACGGAAGAGGCCTTGCTAAGAATCTATGATAAACTAAAAAATAAAGCAAAAGCTGTTAACTTCAATTTTAAAATATGTTATAATGAGGTTTGTTTAAAAAATGTAAATACTCTTATCTGTGTCAACCCACTGGCAAAAACCAATGCTGGCGTGGATTATGAGTGGGATTTTAAATCTCAAGATGAAGACTATACAGTTTATAATACGCATTTAGCTTTTCATAAAAATCAATTGATTAAAATGATTCCTAGTCGTGAAGATTGCCTAGCGGTTTATCATCTACTTAAAAATAATGGTTCAGATGCCATCTTTATACATAAGTTGGTGAAGAGTCTTCAAGCAAGTAACATGACTGAATATAAGTTATTTCATATATTAGAAGTTTTTAAAGAACTTGGTTTATTAAATTATGAAATAAGGGATGAAAGAGTAGAGTACAAGATTATTTCTACAGCAAAAACTAATTTAGAACATTCTACTCTCTACCAATCAGTACGCAAATTTTCAACAAGTATTTTACAACTTAAAGAAACTCATTTCTAAGGAGGAATTGTGATGAATTTGTATTCTCTCATTCGTGATGTAAAAGATTTTCCAACAGAAGGTATTCTATTTAAGGATATTACCCCACTTCTTCAAGATAGAGAGGGCCTTAAGGCTTCTATCGATCAAATTGCAGAAAAGCTAGAAGGTGTGGATTTTGACCTTGTAGTGGGACCTGAATCAAGAGGCTTCATCTTTGGTGTGCCTACAGCTTACAAAATGGATAAAGGTTTTGTTCCTGTTCGTAAACCAGGTAAATTACCTTATGATCATATCTCCGAAACCTATGCTTTAGAATATGGGACATCTACCATTGAAATTCATACAGATGCCATTAAGCCAGGCCAAAAGGTGGTTATAGTGGATGATCTTTTAGCAA
>JAEZKI010000331.1 GCA_023415525.1 Bacillota bacterium
AGCTAATGGAACAGATGCTCTTATGATTTGCCTAAAAGCATTAGATATCAAAAGTGGAGATGAAGTTATTACAACGCCATACACATTTTTTGCATCTGCAGAGACAGCGTCTATCTTAGGAGCGACACCTATTTTTGTAGATATTGACCCAGAAACATTAGAGATGGATGCTACCAAGCTGGAAAGGGCTATTACTAAGAGGACAAAAGCAATTATCCCTGTACATATTTTTGGACAAATGTGTGATATGAATCCTATTATGGAGATTGCAGATAGATATGGCCTACCTGTTATTGAAGATGCTTGTCAAGCTATAGGGGCTGAGTACAATGGAAGGAAGGCTGGCTCCATTGGCTTAATGGGTACTTATTCTTTCTTCCCAAGTAAGAATCTTGGTTGTTATGGTGATGGAGGGATGATTACTACTAATAGTGATGAAATGGCAGAAAAGATTAGAATGTTAAGAGCTCATGGAGCGAGAGTAAAATATCATCATGAGATTATTGGATATAACAGCCGGCTAGATGAGTTGCAAGCAGCTATATTAAATGTAAAGCTACCTTATTTAGACAAATGGTTAGAGCAACGAATGGAACATGGATATTATTATACTGAAAATTTGAAGGGGTTACCAATTGTTCCACAGGCTGAGAATAAGAATTGTAAATCTACTTATCATCAGTATTGTATTCAAGTAAAGGAGGTAGAGCACAGAGATAAGTTAATAGAGTACTTAAATAAGAATGGTATTTCTACAGCTATTTATTATCCTATACCTGCACATTTATTAGAAGCTTATAAGGACCACCCACAGAAGGAGGGAAGCTGTCCAGTGGCAGAAGAGGTTTGTAAACGGACTTTAGCACTTCCGATATATCCCGAACTATCAAGACAAGAGCAAGATTATATCATCACTAAGATTAAAAACTTTTTTATAGATAATAAAGTAAATTGAGGAGGTATATATTTTGGAATATTATGTACATGAATCAAGTTATGTAGATGAACCGTGTAGTATAGGAAAGGGAACTAATATATGGCATTTCTCCCATATAATGAAAGATTCTATAATAGGAGAGAATTGCAATATTGGTCAGAATGTGGTTATTTCTTCAGGAGTTAAGTTAGGAAGAGGAGTTAAGATACAGAACAATGTTTCTGTTTATACAGGGGTAGAATGTGAGAAAGATGTTTTTTTGGGGCCGTCATGTGTATTTACAAATGTCATTAATCCTAGGAGCTTTATAGAAAGAAAAGAGGAATATAGGAAGACACTTATAAGACAAGGAGCTAGCATAGGTGCAAATGCCACAATTGTATGTGGTGTAGTAATAGGAAAGTATGCACTGATTGGGGCTGGGACAGTAGTAATTAGAGATATCCCAGACTATGCTATTACTGTAGGAAATCCAGCACGAATTATTGGTTATACATGTAAATGTGGCAATAAGTTAGAATGGGTTAAAGGTAAAGGAAACTGTCCGGAATGTAATAATATGTATCAATTACAGAATAAAAAGGTAATGCCAATTAGGGAGGCTTAGAGATGAATAAGGAAAAGATACTCAATAATATACATAACAAAAAAATTATTGTAGGTGTAGTGGGATTAGGGTATGTAGGTCTACCTCTAGCGGTAGAAAAAGCAAAAGCTGGTTTTAAAACGATAGGCTTTGATGTGCAATCGCATAAAGTAGATATGGTAAATGAAGGACATAATTATATAGGTGATATTGTAGATCAAGACTTAAGTAAAGTAGTCGAATCAGGGATGTTGAGTGCGACTAGTGATTTTTCTTTTATTAAAGATGTTGATTTTGTAGCAATTTGTGTACCAACACCTTTAGATGCATACCAACAACCAGATATTAGCTATGTGAAAGCTTCTACAGAGGCTGTGGCAAAGTATTTACATAAGGGAATGGTAGTTGTCCTGGAAAGTACTACTTATCCTGGGACGACAGAAGAACTTATGCTTCCAATCTTAGAAAAAGAATCAGGACTTATATGCGGAGAAGATTTCTACTTAGCATTTTCGCCAGAACGTGTTGACCCAGGTAATGCAATTTACAAAACAAAAAATACACCTAAAGTAGTAGGGGGTGTAGGAAAAGATGCTACAGAAATAGCATCTGCTATGTATCGTGCGGTATTAGAGAGTGAAATTTTTGAAGCATCTTCTCCGAGAGTAGCTGAAATGGAGAAAATTTTAGAAAATACATATAGGAATATTAATATTGGTTTAATTAATGAAATGGCTATTATTTGTGAGAAGATGAATATTAATATTTGGGAAGTTATTGATGCGGCAAAAACTAAACCTTATGGGTTTCAAGCTTTTTACCCTGGTCCTGGATTAGGAGGACATTGTATTCCACTTGATCCTTACTATTTAACATGGAAAGCAAGAGAGTACGACTATCATACAAAATTAATTGAGACATCTGGTGAAGTAAACAATTACATGCCACAATATGTGGTTGAACGTTCTAGTAAAATTCTTAATAAGTTTAAGAAGCCGCTTAACGGTTCAAAGATACTGATTTTAGGTGTTGCCTATAAAAAAGATATTGATGATTATAGAGAAAGTCCAGCACTAAAAATCATTGAGAATTTTGAAGCAACAGGTGCTGAAGTAGAATTTTATGATCCATTTATCACTGAGTTTAAGTATAAAGGGCAAAAATATAGTGGCCTTAAGGAGTTTTCTATAGAAAAAATTAAAGAGGCAGATTTAGTGGTAATTACAACTGATCATACAGATGTTGATTATGTTTCAATTGCTCAACATGCTAAAACTATTTTTGATACTAAAAATGCCATGAAAGCTATTAAAGATAGAGCGAATATAGAATTACTATAGAAACATGAATTAGGGGCTGAAACAAGGATAGGTAGCAGCTCCTATTTTATTGGAATAAGTAATAAAATAAATGACAAAGAAATGTGGTGAAATAATGAGAAAATTAAAGTTTGCAATTATTGGATGTGGACGTATTTCATATAAACATGTGGAAGCTATCAGTAATAACCATACAACAAGTGAACTAGTGGCTGTTTGTGATGTAGTAGAAGAGCGTGCTTTAAGAAGAAAAAAAGAATATGAAGAAAAGAATCCAGGAACAGAGGTTAAAGTATATACGGATTATAAAGCCATGTTAAGGGCAGAAGATATTGATGTGGTTACTATTGCAACTGAAAGTGGTTATCATGGAGAGATTGCCCTTGATTGTATTAATGCAGGGAAACATATTGCAATAGAGAAGCCTATGGCTATGACTTTAGCAGAGGCAGATGCCATTATCGAAACAGCTGCCCAGAAAAATGTGGTAGTAACCGTATGTCATCAAAATCGCTTTAATCCAGCAGTGCAAAAAATGAGGCATGCTAGAGAAAAAGGAGGGTTTGGTAAACTAGTTAATTGTACAGCCAGAGTTTTGTGGAATAGAAATGAAGACTACTACAAGCAAGCACCTTGGAGAGGGACTTGGGAATTAGATGGTGGTACTTTAATGAATCAATGTATCCATAATATTGATTTGCTAAGATGGATGGTAGGAGCTGAAGTTAATACTGTATATGCCCAATGTGATACTTTTTTAAGGCCTATAGAAGCAGAGCATTTTGGGGCTATTATTATTAGATTTAAGGATGGTACCATTGGTATGGTAGAGGGTTCTGCTTGTGTTTACCCTAAGAATTTAGAGGAAACCTTAAGTTTATTTGGAGAAAAGGGAACAGTATGCTTAGGTGGTGTTGCGAATAATAAAATTGAAACTTGGAATTTTGCAGATGAAGTTCTTAGCCAAGAGATTCTCGAGGAAGAAGAAGTAGATAGCGTGTATGGAACAGGTCATACACCACTATTTAAAAATCTTGTTGAAGCAATTTTAGAAAATAAAGAGCCTTATGTTACGGCACAAGATGGGCGTAATGCAATAGAAATTATATTAAGTGCATATGAGTCAACAAGAACGGGTATGCCTATCAAAATAAGACGACAGGAGATTAGGAGAAACAAATGAAGATATTAACTGTAATAGGTGCTAGACCTCAATTTATTAAGGCTGCAGCATTGTCAAAAGTATTAAAAGAGTCTCATGAGGAAATTATTGTACATACAGGTCAACACTATGATAATAATATGTCTCAAATCTTTTTTGACGAGTTAAATATTCCAAAGCCTTCCTATAACTTAAATATTGGTTCGGGAAGTCATAGTATACAAACAGGAAAAATGTTAATAGCTTTTGAAGAGGTGTGTGATAAAGAAAAGCCTGATTTAGTGCTTGTATACGGTGATACAAATTCTACTTTGGCTGGAGCCTTGTGTGCTAGCAAAAGACTAATACCTGTAGCACATGTTGAAGCAGGCCTTAGAAGCTTCAATATGAATATGCCGGAAGAGCAAAATAGAATTATTACAGATCATTTATCAAAATTCTTATTTGTTCCCACGCAAACAGCGATAGAGAATTTAAAAAATGAAGGTATCAGTAAAGGCGTATTTAATACGGGGGACATTATGTATGATGCGGTTAATATTTTTGTAGGTATAGCCGATCAAAAGTCGGATATTATGAAAAAGCTTAGTCTTGAAAAAGATGATTTTATTCTTTCTACTATTCATCGTGCAGAAAATACGAATGATATTAATCGTCTGAGAAATATTATAGAAGCTTTAAATGAAAGTAATATCAAAATTGTAATGCCACTTCATCCTCGTACAAGAAAAATTATAGGTGAGTATGGTATTCATATGAGTGATCATATTCTAGTAGTAGAACCACTAGGTTACTTAGATATGATAAAGCTAGAGCGTGAAGCAGCTAAAATTGTAACAGATAGTGGTGGTGTACAAAAAGAAGCCTATTTCGCAGGGAAACCATGTATTACCATGAGAGATGAAACTGAGTGGATAGAGACAGTACATGCTGGTTGGAATATTATAGTGGGAAGTGATAAAGAAAAAATTGTATCGGCTATTAATAACTTCATGCCTACTTCCAAGCAACAAAAGCTCTTTGGAGAAGGGAATACAGCGAAAATAATATGTGATTTGTTATCAAAATAATATAAATAAGCTCCTTAATCATAAAATGAGATAAGGAGCTTTATTAATTTTAGTAAGCATTTTTATTAACTAAGCCTTTAAAGACAGTCATTAAAATAATCTTAAAGTCAAAGGACATGGTCCAGTTTTCTATGTAGTACAGGTCATGGGTGATGCGGTCCTCGATAGACGTATCCCCACGGTAACCATTCACTTGTGCCCAGCCTGTGATGCCAGGACGGACTTGGTGCTTGATCATATAACGAGGTACCTCGTGCTTGAATTTTTCCACGAAGAAGGGACGTTCAGGGCGAGGGCCTACTACAGACATTTCCCCTTTAAGGACATTGATAAATTGAGGGAGCTCGTCGATACTTGTTCGTCGCATAAAGCTGCCCCACCACGTTTTCCGTGGGTCATCCTTGGTTGTCCATTTATCCAACTCTTCTTCATCCGTCTGCACGTGCATGGAACGGAATTTGTACATCATGAAATTTTTGCGATTCGTTCCGACTCTCTCTTGCTTAAAGAAGATAGGTCCAGGTGAAGAACACTTGATCATAATGGCACAAAAGACAAGGAGAGGACTTGTAAGAATGAGAGCTACTACAGAAAACACAATATCAAAGCAACGTTTAGCAAAGCTTTTAAAAGGATTGTCTAAGGGCACATGACGGGTATCGATAATGGGGAGCCCATCTAAATCATCGATGTAAGGCTTGGCCGGTACGTACTTATGATAATAGGGGATGATATGGGTTTTCACACCACTCGTTTCACAGGCCTTAAGAATGATACCCAGCTGCTCTGCATTATTTTCATCTGTTGCAATAAGAACCACATCCCCATAATAGTCCACTAAAATTTCTGACAGGTCCTCTATATTTCCTAAGATGCGATAGCCTCCAAAGGCATTGCTTTTACGGGTATCACTACGTACGATACCAAGGATATTATAACCCCAATAAGGATGCGTTTTAATTTTTTCTAACAGTTGGCTGGTAGTAGGGGATGTGCCTACGATAATGCAATGCTTCAGATTAAATCCCTTTTGACGATAGCGTCTCAGCAGGTAGCGGATGCTGCCCCGCACAAAGATGCCGCCACTTATAGTAAAAAGTAAAAATAAGCCCAGATTATATCTCGAGAAGTCCGAAA
>JAEZKI010000373.1 GCA_023415525.1 Bacillota bacterium
ATTCGCTTTTTGCTGGTCAAAGGTTTCTTAGATAGTTCCTGCTCTCCACCTTTTTGAAGTAAACACACAAAGTGTCCTTCTCCTTCTAAATGATGAGGCCAAAGTCTAAGAGCTTCTTTTAAAGATTCCCTCGCTCCACACCATTCAGGATGGGCCTTTTGAATGCCCCCCTTAGGCGTAAGAGGAACCACCTTAAAATCAGGATGTTTTATTAAAAACTCCTCCATCATCCCTTCATTTTCTTCTGGCGAAAAAGTACATGTTGAATAAAGAATCATTCCTTGTGGCCTTAACATACGGGCAGCATACTCTAAAATCTCCCGTTGCAAACTACTACAATGGCCTACTCCGTATTTTTCCCAACTTTTAATGGCCTCTTCACTCTTTTTAAACATCCCTTCTCCCGAGCAAGGGGCATCAATTAAAATTTTATCAAAAAAGCCTTCTAAATGCTGTGAAAGATGTTCTGGGGTTTCTGCTGTTACAATAGCATTACGAATACCAAAACTTTCAATATTCCGCAAAAGCGCCATTGCTCGTGTAGCACTAATGTCATTGGAGACAAGAACTCCCTTTTTACCAAGACGGGAACCTACTTGCGTAGACTTACCTCCAGGCGCAGCACATAAATCCAGCACCCTGTCCCCTTCTTCAATAGGAATATAGGCACCTGGGGCCATGGCACTAGGTTCTTGAATATAATAAAGGCCTGCAAAGTAATAGGGATGCTTTGTAGGTTTTTCTTTGGACTCGTAATAAAAACCTTGCTCACACCAAGGCACCTTTTTGCGTGTCTCAAAAGGGGTGAGTCTGTCCCATTCCTCGTTGGAAATCTTTAAGGGGTTTATACGAAAGCCCCTTGTTTTAGGATGCTGATAAGAGGCTATATAGTCAGGATATTCCTCACCTAATAAGCCTTTCATTTTTGTCTCAAATGCAACTGGTAATTTCATGAATATTCCTTTCCTCATCTTTGGTTATTCCATCACTTACTAAACAAAGTGGTCTAAAATTCAAATAATCTGCAGCTACCAAATGATAAGTGATACCCTCATGAAGGCCCTTTAAAGCTTGTTGCCAAGAAGCCTCATCATGAAGGTGTCCATATACCACTTGTTCTACAGGATATTTTTTTAAAAGGCTAGTAAAGCCTGATTGTTGTTCTCCACCTAAGGTAGGGGGGTAGTGTAACATCACGAGAAGGCGTCTTGCTCCTTGTTTGATAGCATCTTCTAAAGAGAGCTGTAGACGTATGTGTTCTCTTTTTAATATTTTTTCATCTTCTAGGGCCTTACTTTCATCACCTACCATCAACCATCCTCTTGTGCCACAAATTCCCCATTCACCTATAACGAAGGCATTGTTTTGAAGAAAGGAAAGGGTTTGATAGCCTTTACTCTCCAACTTCTTTAAACTTTGCCACCAATAATCGTGGTTTCCCTTTAAACAGATTTTATAACCTGGAAGTGCTTCTAAAAAGGCTAAGTCTTTTTCAGCTTCAGAAAGGCGCATGCCCCAAGATAAGTCTCCAGGGAGAAGAACCACATCTTCAGAAGTAATGGCTTGTTCCCAAGCCTCTTTCACTTTTTCTGTATGTCTTTCCCACTGTGGTCCAAAAATGTCCATAGGCTTTTCTGAGTCTTGCGCCAGGTGAAGGTCACCAATGGCCCATATTTTCATGTCTTTACTCCTTCTATTTTCTTTACACTATAGCATATTTGTAGGGTATTGGAAATGCTAGTAGGCTGATCTCTCTTATTACCTAAACGATTACACTGGCTTAAAACCAGTAAGAGCCCTAGAAAAATGCATATTCCACCTATTCCTCTCAGTATATTTCGGTTAAAACGATAATTAAGATGTCTCATTTTATGATAATTTATTCTCTTATAAATGTATATTTTTTCTTTTATCCATCGCTCTAACTGCATTCCTCTCTGCATTTCTTCTCCCCCTATTCTTTTATTAAGAGGGATTTACCCATTTTCTTACCGCCTTTCCATTTCGGTAATTATAAAGGTCCCCTTGGCTTTCTTTTGCCCTTTCCATCTCTTCTACAATCTCATCATGAATTTTCCACCAACTGGTCTGCCAATTGGCAAAAAGCGTCACTTCTTCTGGTGCTCTTCCTATAAGACGTTGTACCACTATATGAGGATCTAAATAGCGTAAAAAAAGCTTTACACGTTTTTTATAGGCCTCTAATGAAATTAACTGAATTTCTCCTTTTTCATAAGCCCTTGCTAAAGGTGTTCCTTTCACTAAATAAAGGGCATGTAGCTTGACATAGTCACTCTGTAGTACAGAAAGACATTTAGCTGTTTCAAGGGTATCTTCTTCGGTGTCCCAAGGCAAATTTAAAATAACATGGGTACAGACTTTGAAGCCGTAAGACTTAATAGCTAACACAGCATCTAAATATTCAGCTAAACCATGTCCTCTATTAATTTTTTTCAGCGTATGATAATTGGCAGTCTGTAGACCAAGCTCGATGCAAACCTCTTTTTTATGTTGAAGAGACCACTCTTTTAGGACTTCTAAATAAGCCGTATGAATACAGTCTGGTCTTGTAGATAAGGCAATTTCCACTACACTCTCCTCTTGAATGTGCTGAAGCATTTCTCGAAAATCCTTCAAAGGCATATGGGTATTGCTGTAATTTTGAAAATATGCAATAAAAAGTTTTGCATTATAACGTTTCCCCATATAGGCTTTATTTTTTTGAAGCTGTTCCTCTATACTAGCTGTTGCTTCAAGCATCTCAAAGCCCGTTCCTTCCTCTCCACAAAAGGTACATCCTCCTTTTCCGCAGGTCCCATCCCTATTGGGACAAGTCACGGGAAGCTGAATGGGTATTTTATAAACTTTTTCTCCATACTTTTCGCGAAGATAAGTTGAATATTTTAAGTAAGTACTCACAATTAATCCTCTTTTCTTAAATCCTTAGAAGCTAAAAGTAAAATGGGTAATGTAGCTTCTACACACCCTCCTAATGCACTAAGGGGCAAGGGATTTTCTCCTAACCCACATTCAAGGGTATAACCTGGTTTACGAAAGGCTTCAATAAACCAATCTTTATACCCCCCTGAAGTAGCCTGAATCTCAGGTATATCTAATGCATAGCCACTTGCTTCTGAAAACATTTTAGCATATTTGAGGCCATTATCAACCACTAACCCCTTGTAATTCCAATAAATGACTTCTCCTTGCGTATGGTAAGCCAAAACCAAATCATAGTTTTGCCTTCTAGTAAGTTGTGTTAAAGCTTGTGTTTCCCTTTCACTTTCAGGATAGGGGCCTGCATAATAGGCATAGCTAGGCTTCTTCTTTTCGCTAATTGACACATAGTCCCAAAAGCCTGCATTATAATTTCGATTTAAATCTACTCCTCTTCCATTGGCCTTCCATTGGGAAAAATCACTTTTTCCTTCATTATATGCCTTAATTTTTTCCCCTTCCTTTCCTTTAGGCAACCATCCCCCACTAATACGTACGCCATCAGGATTTACCATAGGAACAAAGTCATAGCAGACTTGCTCTAGTATTTTTTTTGTATCTATCCCCCAAAGTACTTCCTTCTTTTCAATAGCTTCTAGGAGACGTTCTAGACTTTGAATTAAAATAAGTGAGGTGATCCACTCATTGCCATGATGACTGCCATTCACATGGATCTTACGACTTCCTTGTCCTAATCTAATAAGATAGAGGGGCTGCCCGAAATAACTCCAGCCACAAGAACTTAACTGTATAAATGGATACTTTGCCATTATTTTTTTTAAATCTTTCTCCATTTCCTCTAATCCATAAACTTCTAAGAATTCCTTCTCATCTCTTAAAGTCATCCTCTTTGTACCCTTTCTACTTATCCTTTATTTCATTTATATTGCTTTTTCAAAGCCTTTATGAATCCTACAGCTTACTTTTCATTTTTTCTAAAGAATTTTTCAAAAGATGAATAAAAAAAGGTAATTATGACATAATAAAGTTATCCTTATGTTACACAATACTTACTAGAAAGGTGGCAATATGCTATATGAAATCTCGTACTTTTGATTATATTGCAATTACACTTATTATTATTGGAGCTATTAACTGGGGCCTCGTTGGCTTTTTCCAATTTGACCTTGTAGCCTTCTTATTTGGGGGCATGAGCTCTTGGATTAGTCGCGTTATTTACGCTATTATTGGTATTGCAGGTATCTACTGCCTCACTCTCTATGGACGCGTTTACGATCAACCCTATTCTAACAACTAGTTCACTTACTAAAAACCACTTTTAATTGAAGTGGTTTTTATTATTTCAGCAATTTTTGGTTATATTTACCTAATAACGTCTCATTTTAAAAATAAATTTTATATTTTTCATAAAAAAAGAGGTATTTCACAAAGGATATGGAATAAATATAATAATAAAATAAATATCTTAAGAGGTGATGTGTTATGATAAAGATTATTACAGGTCAAAATGGTGAAGGTAAAACAAAAAAAATGATTGACGTTGCCAACACTAAAGTAACAACTCTTAAAGGTCATATTGTTTATATTGATAGTTCTTCCAATCACCGTTATGCACTTTCCCACCACATTCGTTTGATTGAAACGTCCACTTTCCCTATCCATTCGCCCAATGATTTTTTCGGATTTCTCTGTGGCGTCCTCTCCAGTAATCATGATATTGAAGCCGTTTTTATTGATGAACTCATCAAAATTACTAAAGCTTCTATAGATGATCTCCTTTATTTCTTTGATAAGCTTAATACACTTTCTGACCAGTATCAGGTAGAATTTTTTGTAGGTGCTTCTTGTTCTTCTAAGGATATTCCCGCTTCTCTAGCGCCTTATCTTATTGCTTAATTTCTCTTAGGATCTATAAAAAGACACTAGAACCTTGTGAACTAGTGTCTTTTGTTTTATACTTGTAAAAAAATATTTAAAGGAGTTTACCCATGACACAACAGTTACTTCAACGTTTTTTGACGTATGTTCAGTACAATACCCAATCCCAAGAAGAAAGTTCTACCTTTCCTTCCACCTCCTCTCAATTGGACTTTGCAAAGTTTCTTGCTCAAGAATGCAAAGACCTTGGACTTCAAGAAGTGGAGGTAGACTCTTATGGGTATGTTATGGCCACTTTACCCGCCACAACTCATCAAGACCTCCCTACCATTGGTTTTATTGCTCATATGGATACCTCTCCTGACTGTAGTGGTGAGGGAGTTAAACCGCGTATACTCACCTATACGGGTGGAGAGATTAAGCTTCATTTAGAAAAAGGGGAGATCTTATCTCCCAAAGATTTTCCTATTCTTAACCATTTAGTTGGTGAAACACTCATTGTAACCGATGGAACGACTTTACTAGGTGCTGATGATAAGTGTGGTATTGCTGAAATTATAACGGCTATGGCCTACCTCTTAGCTCACCCTGAAATCCCCCATGGAAAAATTCGTATTGCTTTTACACCTGATGAGGAAGTAGGACATGGTGCAGATTATTTTGATGTATCCCGTTTTGGTGCAGATTTTGCTTATACAATAGACGGTGGCGAATATGGCGAGTGTGAAGCTGAAAACTTCTATGCTGCTTCTGCCAAGGTCATCTTTAAAGGTCATAATATTCACCCTGGCTATGCGAAAGATAAAATGAAAAATAGTTTAACCATGGCCCAAGCCTTTCATGCCCTCCTCCCGCCTGCTGAAGTTCCAGAATGTACAACTGGCTATGAAGGGTTTTATCATTTGCATCATATGGAAGGTACTGTTGAAGAAACTACTCTCTCTTATATTATTCGGGATTTTGATTACGAGCACTTTGAACAACGCAA
>JAEZKI010000480.1 GCA_023415525.1 Bacillota bacterium
CGTTTAATATTACCTAAAGCCCACCTGGAAGTAACTTGATGGATATAGCGTTCAGCTTCTTCATTTTTTCCTTGTTTTTTAAGTGCATTAACTTTATAAAGACGAGGAATATTACCTAATAAGGTAACGACAAAACCTATGTACCAAATCATTGTACGCATTATTTTAGCTCCTTCATTTTTATTCTTGTCTCTTAATTATAGTATAAATTAAAAAAAGAAAAAAGGCCTCCTTTAGAAATAAAGAGGAAGAAAAAATGATAATCTAGACAAAATGTTTCCATATTTCTAAAAATATGCTATGATGAGACCAGAATAAAGGAGGGATTAAATGAGTACACTTAAAGCATTTAAAGGATGGCGTCCAAAGAAGGATTTGGTCCATCAAGTAGCAGCACTTCCCTATGATGTAATGAATACAGAAGAGGCAAAAAAAATGGTAGAAGGAAACCCTTACTCCTTCTTACACATAGATAAGCCAGAAATGCATATTTCTCATCCTATAGGTGATGCCCTTTATGCTTTTGCAGGCAAAAAGCTAGAAGAGATGATGGAAGAAGGAATCTTTCTTCAAGATGAGAAGTCTTTGTACATTTATGGTTTAACCAATGCCTATACTACCCAGTATGGGATTGTGGGATGTGTATCTGCTATAGAATATGATCAAGGTCTTATTAAAAAACATGAAAACACACGCACAGATAAAGAAGAAGATCGTATCAAACATGTTAGTTACTGTAAAGCACATACAGGCCCTATTTTTTTGGCCTATAAGGGGCAGGAAAAGTTGACCCAGTGGATGCTCGAATATGTGAATGCCCACGCACCACTTTATGATTTTACTACGGAAGATGGTGTAAAGCACGTCCTTTATCAGTTAGGTCAAAAGGAGCAAGAACAGGTTATTAAAACTTTTGAAAAAATAGGAGCCTTATATATTGCAGATGGTCACCATCGTGCAGCTGCTGCAGCGGCTATTGCTCGTAAACACCGTTTGGAGAAAACAGACACAGAAGGTAATCAGTATTTTTTAGCCACTATTTTTCCAAAGGACCAACTTTATATTATGGACTATAATCGTGTATTAAAAGATGAAAGTGGCTTAACCAAAGAAGCTTTCTTTGACTACCTAGCCACTTACTTTGAGATAGAAGCTACTTCAGAAGCAACCTATAAGCCTCAAGCACGCCATACCTTTGGAATGCGCTATGAGAAGATTTGGTATAAATTAACTTTAAAACAAACGCTACCAATAGAGACGGACCCTGTAGCAGCTCTTGATGTTTCTATTTTACAAAAATACATTTTAGAGCCTATATTTAAAATTGTAAATCCTAAAGAAGATAAACGCATTGATTTTGTAGGGGGTATTCGAGGGTTAGAAGAGCTTAATCGTCGAACAGAGACGGAAATGGATATTGCCTTCAGTCTTTATCCCACTTCTATGGACGAACTAATTGCTGTGGCAGATCAAGGTGCATTAATGCCACCAAAATCCACTTGGTTTGAGCCGAAACTGCGTAGTGGACTTTTGATACATAAAATGGATTAAATACCCTTACATTTTTTCAAGTGAACCACACATACTAAATGTACATATCCGGGATATGTACATTTTTTTATGGAACAAAAGGGGGAAATAGGATGGACTTAGGACGTTTTATGACAGGCGCTCTAATTGGAGGGACTATTGGTATGGCAGGCGCTGCCTATCTCTTGGCTTCTGATAGAGAAAAGAAAAAGTTAATGCGTCAAAGTAGGCAGATGTTTAATAAGGCCTCCCGTACCATGCAACACATGATTTAAAGATGAATTAGCCCTAAATATTGGAAATTTAGGGCTAATTCTATGGGACTTTATTGACAAAAAGTTAAACATTACATATAATTGATTAGACAAAGCATAGGATAAGCTCAATAAACGTATAATTAGTATAAATACAATCATACAACGGATAAAATAAAACAGCCAATGTAATAATGGAGTAAATATGATGAAAGAAGGAGTATATAAACAAGGGTTTTCAGAGAGGAAAGTAAAGGTGGAAGCTTTCTAATACCTATTTATAGAAGCAGTCTTGGAGTAATTGCCTTGAAGAAGAGTAGAGGTAAGCGGGTGATTTCGTTATCAATTAGAGAGTGATACCTTTTTAGGGTATAACTAGGGTGGTACCGCGAGAAACCTCGTCCCTAATTTGGGAGCGAGGTTTCTTTTTATTTTATCCATTTTAAGTTGTAAGGAGGTTGCTATGAATACGTTATATTTAGTCAATCGTACTTATCCTTTACCTAACGATTATGTACCTAAACATTTAGTGCAAGATAGACAAAGTTTGATTTGGGTCTGTGCTCCTTTAAGGAGAGCTTTTAAGTCCTTAAATAAGCAGCTAAAGAAAGAGGGCTTTCGGCCACTTGTACTTATAAGTGGTTATCGACCTTATAGCTATCAAAAAGAGCTTTTTGAACGCAAAAAACAGTTGTTTTTAGAACAAGGTTTAGAGGAGCTAGTAGCTTACCAAAAAGCCAGTCAAATTGTAGCACCTCCAGGGTGCAGCGAGCATCAATTAGGCCTAGCTGTGGATGTGACCACCTGGTCTATGAAGGAGTTAGAAGATCCACTTCTTTCAGTTTTTGGTGAATCAAAAGAAGGTCTTTGGCTACAAAAGTATGCCCATCATTATGGCTTTATCTTACGTTATCCTTTGGATAAAATAGATATAACAGGGGTAAGCTATGAACCTTGGCATTATCGTTATGTAAGCCCTAAGCATGCTACTATTATGCAAGAAAAACAACTGACTTTAGAAGAGTATAGTGCCCTTCTAAAAGGCTAATCGGTTAATATGTACTTATTATATTTTATAATTATTTAGGAGGAAATCATGAAAAACTATAGCTTAAATGAATTACGCGAAATGTATTTACAGTTTTTTGAAAGTAAGGGGCATCTACGTGCCAAAAGTTTTCCACTTGTCCCTCAAAATGACAACAGCTTACTTTTAATTAACGCGGGGATGGCGCCATTAAAACCTTATTTTACGGGACAAGAAGAACCCCCTAGACGACGTATGACGACTTGTCAAAAATGTATTCGTACAGGTGATATTGAAAATGTAGGTAAGACTGCACGTCATGGTACCTTCTTTGAAATGCTTGGAAATTTCTCTTTTGGAGATTATTTTAAAGAAGAAGCTATTGCCAATGCATGGGAGTTTATTACTAAGGTTTTAGAAATTCCTGAAGAGCGACTTTATGTAACAGTATACGAAGAGGATGAGGAAGCTGCTAAAATATGGCATGAGCAAGAAGGTGTTCCTAAAGAAAAAATCTTTTATATGGGTAAAGAAGATAACTTTTGGGAAGCTGGTATTGATGGTCCTTGTGGTCCTTGTTCAGAAATTTACTATGATCGTGGAGAAGAGTTTGGCTGTGGAAAACCTGATTGTAAACTAGGCTGTGATTGCGACCGTTATATGGAATTTTGGAATTTAGTTTTTACACAATTCGAGCGTCATGAAGATGGAACCTATACCCCTCTTTCTCAACGTAACATTGATACAGGTATGGGCCTTGAGCGTTTAGCTGCATTAATGCAAGGCGTAAGTTCTATTTTTGATGTAGACACTGTAAAAGCTATTCGTAATCATGTATGCCGTTTAGCAGATGCCACTTACGGTGCAGATTCTAAAAAAGATATTTCTA
>JAEZKI010000504.1 GCA_023415525.1 Bacillota bacterium
GTCATAATCTTTAAGCTTCATAAATAATTTAAAGGCCTCGGTATAATTATGAGATAGATAGAGGGTTATCCCAATTTCTTCTATTTGGTGAAGACCTTGTTGTTGCTTGATCGGATCAAGGACTTTAAAGAAACATTGGGTAGCACTTATAAACTGATATGCCTTTAAGTAAGACTGACCTGCTTCATAGTAGAGGCCTAATTGCTTATAGAGCTTAGCGCTGGCTAAAGGTTTATAATAAGAAAGAAAGAAGGCAGCCTTTGAAAGGTTTCCAATACGTTGACAGAAAAGAAAACCTAAGGGATAATCTTTAACGGTTTCTAAAAGATTTATAGCTTTGGAATAAAGGCCTAGTGCTTCGTAGGCTTGTACTAATTCCTTGTAGGCAGAAGTGGCCTTCAAGCAGTGAACAGCTTGAATAAAGTTTCCCTGCTTAAGATAGAGGTTTCCCGCCCAACGATAGAGTTTTCTTTTTTTAAGAATACTGGCTTGTTGGTGTGGCTTATAAGTAAAAAAGATAAAATGGGTGCGTAGACAATAAAGAAGAAAAGTAATATACGGCAAGTTAATCACCACCTATAAGTAATATAATTCTATAATAACCAAAATTTTACAATAAATCAAGAAGAGAGGGTGCAATATGGGTTACTGGAATACTAGGGGATTAAGGGGAAATGAATTAGAAGAAATGATTAATCGGACAAATGAGCGTTATCGTGAGAAAAAGCTTGCAGTTGTTCAAAAGATACCTACCCCTATTAAACCTATTACTATTGATCAGGAGAAGCGTGTCATTACCTTAGCTTATTTTGATCAAAAAAGTACGATTGACTATGTAGGAGTCGTCCAGGGCATTCCGATTTGCTTTGATGCAAAAGAAACTTCTAAGAATTTTTTACCTATTAGCAATATTCATCCGCATCAAATAGCGTTTATGCGGGATTTTAAGGAGCAGGAGGGGGAAGCTTTTCTTATCGTGTATTTTAAAAAATATGATACCTATTTTTTAATGGATATTGATACATTAATTCCTTATTATGAGCGAGCTCAAAAGGGAGGAAGAAAATCCATAGCTTATACAGAATTTGATAGTCAGCGTAAGATTCCTATTGAGGGAGGTTACTATCTTCATTATTTAAAAACCTTAGAAAAACTTTTAAATGAGCAAGAAGAAGTATAAAGTGTTCAAATTTGGCTAATAATTCAAAAGAGGTGAGTGAGATGAGAAGACTTATCCCCTTATGGATTATTTTAAGTATACTACTAAGTTTTTGGGGCCCTATAGGTTGTAAGGCCAATGAGCCACCAAAAGAAGTGGCTACAAGTCAAGTAGAAGAACAAGAACAACAAGTGAATATAGAGCTTTATATAAAAGAAAACATACAGTTAGGTAAGAGAGAACCTAGGCAAGGTGTTTACTTAGGCATTTATGAGGGAGAAGGATCTAACCAGAAGGGGTATAAGTCTCTGGAAGATTCTCTAGGGTGCCATCAGGTCTTTGAGGTCATGTCTTATAACTTAAGTAGTGGGCTGCCTGAGTATGCTATCTTAAGGTGTATAGCTGAAAATAAAATCCCTTATATTAAAATAGCTTTTGATCAACAAGGAGATCTTGGGCCACTTTACCGGATGATTACAGAACTAAAGGCTTCCTATAGTTTGCCTGTTTTTGTAGAGCTTTTTCCTATTCATCAAGGTGTATTCGATTCTTTACTCTATAAACAGACGTATCGGAGAGGCTATGAACTGCTTAAAAAATATTTAGAGGATGTAGTGGTAGTATGGAGCATAGATGATGGACGTATTTACGATATGCCACTTTATTATCCAGGAGACGATGTGGTGGATTGGGCAGGCCTAAATATTTATATTCCACGCTATAGACAGGGTGCCAGCTATGTTTTTAATCGTTGGGCAGACCTGGATTTTTGGTATAAAAGCTTTCAAAAAACAAAGCCCATGATGATTTCCTCTTTAGGTATTTCACAGTTTTCAAGGATAGATCATACTTATGACCTAAGAAGTGTAAAGAACTATTTAAATAAATTTTATAAAGACCTTCCTCTTAGTTATCCTCGTATAAAAGGCATACTTTATATTGATGTGGATATGGCTCAAATCAAAGAACAGGGGATGGATGACTACCGCTTAAGTACGCAGGAAGAGCTGATAAAGCATTTGCGAAGCCTTTTAAAGGGCCCTCTTTTCTTGCAGAGAATAGAAGAACAAGTTGAAGGACTGAGACAAGGTCAGTATATGAAATATAGTATGACAGCTAAAGAGCTAGGACAGGAGCTTTACTTAAGTAAGAAAGTAGTAACCACTTTTTTTAAAGAGCTCTCACTTGGAAAGTGTGAGGTTAAATTAGATTTAGAAGGAAATAAATATTACCGCTTGGCAGATATTAAAGCCCAGACAGACTTGTATTATGAAAGCAAGGATCAAGAATAACACTTGATTTTTGCTTTTTTTCTTTCTAAAAAAGACTCATGTATTTCTCTAAGTAACCATATATTTTAAAGAGAAAGTTTATCCTTAAAAAGGAGTGAATAATATATGGTAGATTTTTCGAAGCTTATACAAGAAGACCGACGAGAAAGGAAAGCTAGCTATTTCAAGGGGACCTTTCTGGATTATTTAAATACTTTATTTGAGAATCCTCAGCTTTATCAGTTGGCTCATGAAAGACTCTATAGCTTATTAATAGAGAAGGGTGTAGAGAATATAAAGACAGAAGAAGATTCACGACTTATGCGCATTTATGGGAAGGATATTTTAAAGAAATATAACTTCTTTAAAGAGGATTTCTTTGGTATTGATAAGACTTTAATGAAGATTATCCGGTATTTTTATTCAGCAGCCATGCGAGGAGAGGAATCCAGGCAGGTACTGTATCTAGTAGGTCCAGTTGGGGCAGGGAAGTCTTCGCTTATTGAAGCTATTAAAAGGTTATTAGAAGAGAGTGGCCCTATTTATGCCTTAGAAGGATGCCCTATGCGAGAAGAACCTTTACATCTTATTCCCAAACACCTACGTAGTCATATTGAGAAGGAATTAGGGATACACATAGAAGGTGATTTATGTCCTATATGCAGATATCGGCTAATTCATGAGTTTAATGGTGCCTATGAAGAATTTCCTGTAGTAGAGACAGATTTTTCTGTACGTTCACGTAAGGGGATAGGTGTTGTACCTCCTGTTGATCCAAATAACCAAGATACGTCGGTTCTAATAGGGAGTGTGGATATTTCTAAAATGGATCTATATCCAGAAGATGATCCACGTGTCCTCTCACTCAATGGGGCCTTTAATGTAGGAAATCGTGGATTAGTGGAATTTATTGAAGTATTTAAGAATGATGTAGAGTATCTACATACTATGATTACAGCCACGCAAGAAAAAAACATACCTTCTCCAGGAAAGAACGCCATGATCTATTTTGATGGCGTGATTTTAGCCCATTCCAATGAAGCAGAATGGAATAAGTTTAAATCAGATCATACCAATGAGGCGATTTTAGATCGTATTGTAAAGGTGGAGGTTCCTTATTGCTTGGAACTTAATGAAGAAATTAAAATTTATGAGAAAATGCTGAGGAGTTCTAATTTCAAAGCCCATATTGCACCACATACCTTAGAAATTGCCGCTATGTTTGCTATTTTAACCCGTTTAACGCCTTCTTCTAAGGTAGACCCTCTGACGAAGTTAAAGATTTATAATGGGGAAGAGGTTATTGAAAAAGGAACCACCAAACGTATTGACATTTTAGAACTGAGAGAGGAAGCCGAACGAGAGGGCATGACAGGTATTTCTACCCGCTTTATTTCTAAAGCTATTGACACAGCCATTTCTGAATCGGATCATAACTGCATAAATCCTATAGGACTTTTAGATGTTCTTTTAAGAGAAGTGAAAGAACTGGCCATCGCCGATGAAGTAAAAAAGAAATATTTAGCTTTTTTACAAGATGGAGTGAAGAAGGAGTATCATAAGATTTTAGAAAGTGAAGTGACCAAAGCCTTTATTCATGGTTATAAAGAGCAGGCAGAAGACTTATTTAACAATTATTTGGATCATGCAGAAGCTTATGCCAATAAAACGAAAATCAAAGATAATAATACAGGGGAAGAACTCAATCCTGATGAAGAATTTATGCGTTCGATTGAAGAACAATTAGGCATTACGCAAGCAGGAGCCAAGGGTTTTAGGCAAGATGTCACTGCTTATATGTTTGCCATTATCCGAAATGGTGGCAAGGTGGACTACAGTTCTTATGAACCCCTAAGAGAGGCCATTGAAAAGAAACTTACAGCCTCTGTACGCCAATTATCCCGTATTATTACCCAAAGTAAGGTGCGAGATAAAGAACAACACGTCAAATACGATGCCATGGTAGAAGAAATGAAGAAAAATGGTTATTGTGATTGTTGTTGTAATGTTATCCTCAAATATGCAGCCAATAATTTATGGAAAGATTAGGATCAGCCTATGAAAGCTATTTTTAGAGAGTTTCAAACCAATAATCGGGACCGAAGCATTGAAGATCGACGCAGGCATAAGGAACTTGTAGAAAAAAGTATAAAAGAAAATATAGGGAGTATTATTTCAGAGGAAAGTATCATTGGAAAAAGCAAAAATAAAAAAATTAAAATTCCTATTAAAGGTCTAAAAGAATATTACTTTAAGTATGGCAAAAATCAAAAAGATGTAGTAGCAGGCAGTGGGGAGGAAGAAAAGGGGCAAAAAGTACCTAAGGGGGATTATACAAAAGGAAAAGGAGAAAGTGGAGCAGGGAATGAAGAGGGAGAGGACATCTACGAAACAGAAATCACTATTGAAGAGGCTATAGACTTTCTTTTTGAAGATTTAAATCTCCCCTATTTGCAACATAAAAAATTTAATGAAATTCAAACCCCATACGGTTCTAAACGTTGGGGGGTAAGAGATAAGGGGCCACGACAACGCCTTTCTAAAAAACATACTGTCATTGAAAAGCTTAAAAGGCAAAAGCAAGAACAAAAGGCAAGGGCAGAGTTGGGATTAGAGAACGCCTCTGCTCGCGTGCCTTTTCATCAAGAGGATTTAAAATATTTTTATAGGCACCCTAAATTTAAACGGGATTCCAATGCAGTGGTTCTTTGTATCATGGATACTTCTGGGTCCATGGGGCAGACGAAGAAATATTTAGCAAGAAGCTTTTATTTTCTTCTCTATCAGTTTTTGCTTATTCGTTATATCAATGTGGAAATAGTTTTTATAGCCCATACTACAGTAGCCAAAGAAGTATCTGAGCAGGATTTCTTTCATAAAGGAGAAAGTGGTGGGACTTATATTAGTAGTGGTTATCAAAAAGCCTTAGATATTATTGAAGAACGTTATCATCCTCAAAACTGGAATATCTATGCCTTCCATTGTAGTGATGGAGATAACTGGGGAGAGGATAATGATGAGGCAGTAAAGCT
>JAEZKI010000514.1 GCA_023415525.1 Bacillota bacterium
GATCAAGGTATTCATTGTGGTAATATTATTTCACAAGCTGTTAAGGTTGTGAACGGCGGTGGTGGTGGAAGACCTAATATGGCACAGGCTGGTGGAAAAGATCCATCTAAAATTATGGAAGCTTTAGAAGTAGCTAAGCAAGTCATTACAAGTCAAATTAATCAATAATTCTACCTAAAAACCTAACAAGTATTGACGTAGTATAAGAATTCAAGTATAATCTAAGGTAGTGCTTTAATCTTTTCTCCGTACAATTGCATAAAGCACGACACCGCACCGGAGGGAGGGAAACAAATGTCAGAGGTTACTGTTCGCGAAAATGAATCTTTAGATAGTGCTCTTCGCCGTTTTAAAAGAAACTGTGCAAAAGCAGGTATTATGCAAGAGATCCGCAAGAGAGAACACTATGAAAAGCCTAGTGTTAAACGTAAAAAGAAATCAGAAGCAGCACGCAAAAAGAATAAACAATATTAATTGTTTGTTCTAATCCACGTAAGAGGATGATGCAGATGTCTTTGAAAGAGAAACTTCTTTCGGATATGAAGGAAGCCATGAAAGAAAAAAATGTTCTTCGCAAGAATACCATTCAACTCGTAAGAGCAGCGGTGCTCCAAAAAGAGAAGGATACTTTGCAAGAAGTAAGCGATGAACAGATTCTTGATATTCTGGTTCAAGAAGTCAAGAAACGTAAAGATGCTCTTGTTGACTTTATGCATACTAATCGTCAAGATCTCATTGAAGAAACAGAAGCAGAGATTGCTGTTTTAGTAGGCTATTTGCCACAACAGCTTTCAGAAACTGAACTTCTTGAAATAGTTCAAAAGGCTATTTTAGAAGTCCATGCGACTTCAATGAAGGACATGGGAAAAATCATGGCAATTCTCACACCACAAGTGAAGGGAAGAGCAGATAATAGTCAAGTAAGCCGCATTGTAAAAGAATGTCTAACTAAAAAATAAGCTTTTAGCTTAACTTATAAGAAACCACTGGATTAATCTAGTGGTTTTTTATTATACTTTTTATTTCGGTTAATAATGGGTTAAATAGTCGCATAAATATGTTTAATAATACAAAAATATGATATAATTATTATAATTTTAAATTATTTTATAAAAAGGAGGATTTAAATGAACAAATTTCTGAGAGCTATCACTATTTTATTGTCGTTGATCTCATGCTCTGTATTACTGTATGCTAGTAACACAATTAAAATCAATATTAACGGTGTGCCAGTTAACTTTAACTCTGTTCAACCTCAGCTAGTGAATAATACAACTTATGTTCCAGTAAGAGGCGTGTTTGAAAATATGAACTATCAAATAAAGTGGAACCAAGAAACAAAATGTGCCACTTTAAGTAATGGAACTACTGAAATTGTAGTAGATACTGTGATGAGTACGGTTACCGGAAGTAAAGAAAAAATATTAACCAATAAGATATTGGTGTTAAATAATACAACAATGATGCCTTTAAGGGAGCTTAGCGAACTATTAGAAGCTGAAGTTCTTTGGGATCAGAATACTAAGGTTATAGATATTAGGACTACTTCATCAACTTCAGTTGAAGAAAATACATCCTTACTTACTCCGGAAGAAATGGAGTATTTAAAAAATGCCTACCGTATTTCAAACTCAAAGAAAGAACAAAACAATGCATTGCAAAATATTTATTTGGAAGAAGGAGCATATACTTATGCAGATGTTCGAAAGGGGAAGAACCAAGAGTATGCTTCTAAATATAGGGAACTTTATACCCAACTAGAAGAATATGAAGCACTAGAAGTACCGGATCCTTTAAAAGATTTACATCAACAAATCCTTGCATTACGAGCAGAAGAGAATGAAGTTACTATTGATTTAATTCTAAATGGATATTCTGATAATTACCAAACAAAATGGGATACATATATTGAGCACCGTCAAAAAGTGTCAGATACCCTTAATCAATTGTTTAGTGATAAAAAGGTAGATGTTGAAAAACTATTTTCCATTGATACATTCTCTAATATTCCTTTGTGCTATTAGTTAAAATTAAGTATACAAGAATTTCTTCAGCTTGCGCAGATGGATAATCCATCTGCTTTTTTATATCTAATAAATATCTAGAGTTTCCTACCTTTACAATAGGCTCTACCTATTCTTTAAGCTCATTCGTTTAACCTATCTTAAAAGATCTCTTTCTTACTTATGGTTCTTTGCAATTTTAGTTTACATGTTATTCTTTAGATTAATTTGGAAGGAATATTACTTGTGTGCCATTTTATTTTTTAACTTAACTGATCTTCTCAAAATTATAGGCATATACTTTTTAATGTTATATTAACTGAATATTATATACAAATATTTTCCTTTCTCTCTCCCTTTTTTCTCATTATTTTATAACCCACCACAGATAATAGTAAATTATCTGTGGTGGGTTGCTTTTAAATACTTAAATATGTTATCATATATGTAAAGGTTAACTTTAGTTAACCTTTACATATATGATAAGTTAACCAATATATTTAAGTTAACATTTATTTGGTGAGTTAACGATTATATGATAAGTTAACATTAAATATAAAATTAAAAAGATAGAGGAGGTTCATCATGGGTGATGTAACATTTGGGGTAAAAGTATCTGAGGAAATGAAGAATGAACTCAGTGAACTCATGAAAAATAGTACACTGAGTGGAAAAGAGTTTATGCAGATGCTTCTTACAAGCTATAAACTGGAAGAAAGAAAGCGTTCTAATGAATGGATAGAAGGTGAAGTCAGCGAATTGCAGTTTCTTTTGCAGCGTATTCAAAA
>JAEZKI010000516.1 GCA_023415525.1 Bacillota bacterium
CATGTTCCCTGTATGCTTCAGCCACCTGTAGAATAACCTGGGCCTTTTCTTGTACAGCTTCTTCAGGGTAATAAAAAATCATAAAACCTATGGCATCAAGCACTTCGCTTATTTGAGAAGCATCTTGTGTTTCCAAAACTCCCAGTAATACAGGTAGAACACAAGGATTCATCCGACCTAGTGAACGGGCTATTAGATCTCTTGGAAGAGGATATGATTTCTTGGCAGAAACCTTTTTGGGAAGTTCCTTATATTGGTTATTTCCTATCTTCCCCAAATACCTTACCATATGAGAAGCAGTCATCTTATTACCTTGTTCTAATATCTCCCCTATGGCGAGTCTTGTATAAAGGCATTTTTCCTTAGTCAATTGTTGCAATAAATGGACTACATCTTCCTCATCTAGGGGTGAAAGATGATAAGCTGCTGTCGTTCGCATAAGGGGAACGGTTCCATGCAGAAAGGCATAAAGTTCTTCTTTAGTCCTACCTGCTAAGCTTTCCCTTTGTTCTCTATTGGCATAGCCTCTTTTTTCTAAAGCTTCTAGACTACTTTTCAATAGGCTTCCTCCTCTTTTATGTCTCCTTTATTCCCTTTTCATGAAGTCTAAAGGGTTCTCTTCATTTATCTTAGTGCCAAGGACGTATTTTCTCTGTCCAACCTTGCTTCTCCCAGTAGCTAGCATCTGCCGGATTAAGCTTCATTCTTTTTTGCATAAAACGGCTTAAATAAAACCATTTGCGTACCCGGAAACAGGGGTAAGAGTGCCCTATGTTCTTTTTGATTTTAGTAGTTACCCTCTGAATGCGTCTTATAATCTTTTCTTTTATTTTAGGTGAGACTTTATCCCATTTTGCTTCTAGCAAGGCCACACCTACTTTATAAGTACGAGCAACTCCCCAAAAATCTAAACTATCCTTCATCTCATTTAAAGTTTTATTAAAAACAGGTCCACTTGCTGCAGCAATAACAATTCCTTGTTTGGAAAACATAGCTTTCTCAGGACGGTGTACTAGCCACATATTGGCAAAGTGATCCAAAAAAACTTTCATCTGCCCAGAAACATGATAAGCATAGACTGGAGAAGTTAAAATAATTACATCTGCAGCTAAAAGCTTTTCACGTAGCGGTTTGGTATATTGTTCATGGGCACATGTCCCTTTTTCTTCCGTAAAGCACCTAAAGCAAGCAATACAATAGTCCGGTAAATCACGTGGCAAAAAAACTTCTGTCACTTCAACCTCTCCTAAACTTCGAAGGACTTCTTGTGCCATCTCATAAGTGGCCCCTTTATGTTCTGTCCCATAAACCACTATTACTTTCATTGTTCTCTCCCCTTTACTCTTTATTATTTTTTGTTTCTTTATTTACCTCTTCTTCTCTATAGGGTATCATGCTTCTCCCTTATAAGTAAATCATACCTTCCTTTATTTTTTCAATCATATTCTTAGAAGCCACTTTAAGGTATGAAAAAGATACTGTCCTCTATAATGACCGATAGAAAATTGTTTTTATTAACCTCTATATACTCACAAAGCTTCCTATAAAAAAACCAATCGTATTAATCGTCATGTGCATAATAATACTACTTTGAAGGTTTCCTTCTTTCTCCCGTACAAAACCAAAGCCTATACCTAATACACTGGCATAAATCTTCTGCAAATTCATAGAATGAATAAGGCCAAAAAACATACCTTGTAAGAGAATAGCTAAAGTTTCCCCAAAACCCTCCTTAAGGTATCCTTGAATCTTATAACGAAACAGGTACTCTTCAAGAAAAGGAACCAAGATAACTAAGACGACAAACCGTAGTCCCTTCTCTTGGTTTCCAAACATCTGAGTAATCTGCCACTTATAGTCGCTAAAAAAAGGTAAAAGAAGGCTATTAAGTAAGCTTGAAAAAAGCCATAATTCCACGCCATATAGAATATAACGTAGCCATCTTCTATTTATTTTTAAATTGAATATCTCTCTTATTTTTTTATGTCTTAAGGTGTCCCAACCTAATAATAAAAGAAGAGTCACTAACTGTATAACTCCATTAACCAAATACAAATGCTCTTCATAATATCCTTCAAAGGCTCCTCCATTTAAACCGGTTAGTAACATAAACAAACTCACTATGAGAACTTGCATCCCTAGGAATATAAAAATAAGTACTCCTGCTTTGCCAACTGCTTCTACTTTTTTATACATTTACTCTCCTTTTTAGACTACAAAAAAGAGACTAGTCACCTAGTCTCCCTTCTTTTTATTCCTCTGTCACTTTTTTCTCTGGTTTTGGTAAAAGAACTTTATGAGAAAGGTTGATTCGTCCTTGTTTATCAATTTCAATGACTTTTACTTGTATTTCATCACCTACAGCTACAGCATCTTCTACTTTAGCCACACGCTCATGAGCTAACTGAGAAATATGAACAAGACCTTCTTTGCCTGGTACAAGCTCAACAAAAGCACCAAAGTTCATAAGACGCATCACTTTACCTTTAAAGATTTGACCTTCTTCAATAGGTTTTGCAATACCTTCTATCATCTCGATGGCACGAGCAGTCTTTTCACTATCATTACCACAGATAAATACACGTCCATCATCTTCAATATCAATTTTAACGCCTGTTTCATCAATAATACGGTTAATCATCTTCCCTTTTGGTCCAATAACCTCACTAATTTTTTCAGGGTCAATAACGATTTGTGTAATAACTGGTGCATAAGGTGATAACTCCTTACGTGGCTCTGGAATAGCTTTTAACATGACTTCATCTAGGATGTAGTAACGTGCCTTGCGTGTTTGCTCTAAAGCC
>JAEZKI010000523.1 GCA_023415525.1 Bacillota bacterium
CATTACGCGAGGTAAGGTGCAGGATTATGAAATAGGAGCAGTTAATCTACAGGTACAATTGAATATAGATTGGGAACAATTAGCCACTGCCTTAGAAGCCAAAGGGATAAATCCAACTTCTCTATGTATGGTGAGGTTAAAAGTATTTTTAAAGCAAGAAGGCTATGATGTGAAGGATGAAGCAGGCTGGGGATATAGTATGACAAGGAGACTTCAAGGTATCTTTAGAGAACCTAAAGTAGAAGAAGATGAGAAGTTAAATGAGGTAGGCGTAGTAGTCAATGAGCAAGAAGTGATTGATAAAAAATAAAAGGAGAAGCATGTGATAGGGGAACTTAATAATACGCAATATAAAAAAATAGCGAATAGTTTGGTACTAATTATTCTCCTTTTTTATACTCTAGAAAACTCATTTGTAGCAAAGCATATAGGAGGGACACTGTTTGCATACGGAGTAAAGCCACTTTTTTATATCCTAATTGCCATGATCATGACATGGAAGATACCTAAGGTACGTTTATGTGGTAAATGGCTTCACCAATCAACAGTGTATACTTGGGCCTTTAACTGTGGGGTTATTTATATAGTAGCCAATATACTAGGGGGGATTATTCAAGGTTTTGGGAAAAGCCCTTATAATCTAACCCCACTAGGCATCCTAACGAACATCTGGACAGTAAGTAGTGTACTCATAGGAAGAGAAATGATACGCGCTTATGTGATTAATAGTCATAAAGGTATAAAGTCTAAAATTGTCTTTGGAGTAGTTGTTCTTATTATGACCTTTACGAATATACGTTTGGCTGAAATAAAAGGACTAAGTGATTTAGAGGCATGGACTATTTTTATGGCAGAAAAATTAATGCCAGAGTTATGTCATAACCTATTAGCAACTTATCTCGTGATGTACGCAGGACCACTGGCCTCTATCCTTTATTTAGGAATGATAGAAGCTTTCATGTGGCTTTCACCTATATTACCTAATATCAATTGGTTAGGTAAAGGGGTCATAGGGATGCTCATTCCCATATTTTGTTTAGTATATATCCATACTCAGTATTTGAAACTTACCAAAAAAACAAAAATGTATAAAGAAAAGCAAGAGAAATTAATAGAGTGGGTGCCTTTTACTTTAATCACTATTAGTTTTATATGGTTTGTAGCAGGGGTATTTCCTATCTATCCTTCAGCAATAGCGACAGGAAGTATGCAACCCCTAATCGATCCAGGAGATGTCATCCTCTTAGAGAAGATAAAAGATATGGAAGATGTGAAGCATTTAAAGGTAGGAGATGTTATCCAATTTAAGAGAGGGGAAATACTGATTACCCATAGGATTATAGAAGTAGTAGAAGAGCAAAATGGATTCGTCTTTCGAACGAAAGGGGATAATAATTCCGTAGAAGATAGGCAGGTTGTTATACCAGAGAATTTGAAAGGCATTCTCAAAGGTATAGTACCTAAAGTGGGGTATTTAACGATTCTATTAAAGAGTCAGGATTTAAGTAGCTTAGAAGAGATAGAATTCTGAAGACTACTAGGGATGGGGAGTGATAATCGTGAGGAGAAAGAAAGGAAGAATAGTAGGCCTAACACTTATTATTGGAGCCATTTTATTACAAGTAGGTTATGCAGCTACAGTAAATATAGAGGGAATGAATGGCACAGCAGACTACAAGGTGGTATTAGAATGTAGTGGGGGTGCAAAAGATGATTATATTACAGAACCCACTATTGAAGATAGAGGAAATGGGACAGTTGACATAACAGTAGGTAATTTATATCCAGGTGGGAAGTTTACAGTCAATAATACCATCCGAAATACGGGAGCAAAGGATGTATTATTTAAAGGTATCGATATTGCTTATATAGAAGGAGAGAAAGAACTTTATAATAGTCTCGTTATCTATGAAGAGGATAAAGAGTTTATAGGTCTAGAAACTTATGAAAGTCACCTGGCCCAAGCCATGGCACTGCGTTATAAAGATAATATCTTTAAGTCAGGAGAGGCTGCATTATTACCTTTAACAATAGGAATGTCACCAGACGAAATAGGTTTACAGGGAAAAATGGTCAACTTTAAAATTAGCCTTATCTATGAACAATACCTACCTACTATAGAAGGAGGGGGCACAAGTAATAGTAACTCTCCTAATACAGGGCCAACTCAGCCTGAAAAGGTGCCAAGTGAACCCACTCAAATAGGGGAAGAGGAAGCTGTACCAGGTGGACCCACTCAAATAGAAGAGGAAGCTGTACCAGGTGGACCCGTTCCTATAGAGGAAGAAGACCTGCCAGCAGGGCCAACAAAATTACCTCAGACGGGTGGCTTACCTACACTATTTATCTATGGAATAGGAATAGTTATGCTAGGTAGTGGCATAAGTATTTATAGGAAGTCAAAAAAACAAAAATGATTGCGTGAAAAGGGCTCCAAATGGGTAGCCCTTTTCGGCACGTTAAAGACAAAAAATAAGGGGGAGCAGAATGAAGCGGTTTGAACGAATAAGGCTACATAAGTGGTTAAGAAGAGCACTTATAGGGGGACTAGGTGTATTAAGTCTAGTAGGCATAGGGATTATAGTGAGAGAAGTTAAGGCTGAGCATATTCAGGAACAACAACGTTCACTTTATGACTATAGATTCAAGTCAGCATTTAACTACCAAGTCTATTTGTTGCCAAACAAACTTTATGAAGAAGGGAAGCAGGGAGAGGAAGAAACCTATCTTGCAGAATTTGTTGATAAAATCGAAGTAGGTCTAGAGAGTATTTTTGAAGGAAGCAAGATGGCAGATCTACAAGGTCAGTATCAGATTGTAGGGACTGTGCAGGGCTATACGACAAAAGAGGAGAAGAAGCAAATTATCTGGAGTAAAACCTTTGAGATACTTCCCACTAAATCTTTTAAGGAGCACACAGATAAACACCATATAAAGCCTACTATACAAGTAGATTTTGCTTATTATAATCAGTTCGCACGAGATATTATAGAGGCTTCTCAGGTTAATACACCAGTAGAACTAGTGATTAAGGTGGAAGGGAAGCAAACCCTTACTACACAAGCTGGAAAAGTTCCAGATGAGATACAAGGAACGATTACCATTCCACTTAATACAGCTCATTTTACCATTATGAAAGAGGGAGGAGCAGAAGTAAAGGATTCTTTGTGGGAGACGTATACGGTTCCTATTCCAATTAATAGGGAAATCATTATACTAGGGGTATTTATGATCATACTGGGATTCATTCTTTTAGGAGGAGTGATCCTACTTACAGAACCTTTCAATGCAAGAGATTTACGGTTTAGACAACTTAAGAGGTTACTTAATAATTATGGTAATCGTATGATAGCTATAGACACCCTAAGACCTATAGATACTACAGAGGGATATTATGTAAGTTCTCTAGAAGACCTCATTAAAATAGCAGATGAGATAGAAAAGCCAGTTCTTTACCAACGTTATAATAAGCTATTAGAACTTGATACTTTTTATGTAGAGCAAGGAAAGCTTACATATATTTATAAACTTGAAGCGTTTAATGATGAAGAACTCATAAATGAGCAAATAGATGCATCAGTAAATGAATCAATAGATGAGCAAACAAATGAGTCAACAAAAGAACCAATAAGCTAGAAACCATTAGTATAGGAGGAGAAAAATGAGTTTATGGCAAGTAAGTTACCAAAAAATAATATTTTTTATGGGGTTACTGATTGCTTGTAACTGTTATGCAGCGAGTCAACCCTCTATTGATAGTGGAGATAGCCACAAAGGAGTTGTACATATTGCCTATAAAGGAACGCCATCCAAAAGAGTAAAGGTCATCATTGAAAAGGGAAGCAAGAAATATACATATGATTTAAAAAACACAGGAGAAGTAGAAGATTTTCCTTTGCAAATGGGAAATGGAACGTATGCGATTAAAGTTTTAGAAAATACAGCAGAAACTTCTTATTGTATAGTAGGCTCACAAACAGTAGAGGTTAAGTTACAGGATGAAAACAGTGTTTACCTCAATACCATTCAGAATATGAAATGGTCAGAAGACTCTAAGGCCATAAAAAAAGCAATAGAAATGACTAACACGACAAGAAATTTGCAAGAAAAAGCCAATATACTTTATGAGCATATGGTGCAAAGTTACACCTATGATTATTATAAATTAGCCAAGCTTCCATCTACGTATCTGCCTGTTATTGACCAGACATTTAAAGATAAAACAGGTATTTGTTATGATTTTTCTTCACTTTATGGTGCCATGTTACGGAGCCAAGGTATTCCAGCTAAACTAATAAAAGGCTATACGCCTAATGCAGAGGGGTACCATGCATGGAATGAAGTTTATGACCAAGAAAAGCAGCAGTGGTTGATTATTGATACCACTTATGATTTGCAAGTAGTTGCCAAAAAAAAAGATGTAAAAATGACAAAGTCAGAGAAAGATTATCAGAAGGTCAATGAATATTAATCATGCTATGGGGTATAGGGAGAAATGAAATATATAGGTAGAGGATTGATTGTATTAGGGCTTATCATCATGAGTATTCCGATTATAGGCACTCTTTGGATTCAACATGAACAAAAGAGCCTCTTTAGGGCCTATTTACAAGAACAGCAATTACAAAGGCATGAGCAAGAGGTTGTAGAAAGGAAGAAGCAAGAAGAAGTTAAAGAGTTAGGAGAAATAGATGTTTCTGAAGAAGAGGCTATTGAAAAAGAAGAAGTACTCTCTATTCATAAAGAAGAGGGAGAAGTAATTGGCAAGATTAAGATACCTGCTATTAAACTTGATCTTTTACTGTTAGAAGGGGTAACAGAAAAAAGTCTTTCAAAAGGAGCAGGGCATATGAAAGGGACAGCTTGGCCAGGGCAGAAAGGGAATTGCAGCATTGCAGGTCATAGAAACTATACCTTCGGTTCAAGATTCAATAGATTAGGCCAAGTAAAAGAGGGAGATGTCATCCTATTAGAAGTAGATGATAAGGCGTATACCTATAAGGTAACAGAGATAAAAATAGTCCTACCAGAGGATTTATCTCCACTGGAACAACCTCTTAATGAGAGAAAAGTGACCTTGATTACTTGTCATCCTATTTATAGGGCAACACATCGTTTAATTGTCATTGGAGAAAAAATAGAGAGTGAAGAGACAGGGAATACAGTAAGATGATGGAGGTGGGAATAATGAGAGAAAAGGAATTAGCCATTTTTTGTACTGAAATAGAAATGATTTTAAAAGCAGGAATCACTCTATCAGAGGGTATAGGGATGATTGCAGAAGATATAGAGGATAGCACATTAGCAAACCATTTTAAACAAATAGAAAAATATTTAGAAGAGGGAAGGACGCTGCAGGATGCCTTAAAAGAAGAGGGGAGTTTTCCTAGCTATATGGTTCATATGGTCAAGATAGGAAGCTTATCAGGAAGGATGGAAGAGGTTATGGGCGCATTGGGGCGCTATTATGATAGAGAAGACCAACTGCGACAAAGTATTAGAGGAGCTGTTTTTTATCCACTTCTACTTTGTTTTATGATGTTTTTGGTTATGCTTTTTCTTTCTATAAAGGTACTCCCTATTTTTGAAAAGGTCTTTCATTCATTAGGGGGAAGCCTGGTTGGACTGGCATACTATTTTATGCAGTTTGGTAAATTACTTAGTCAGTCTATTTATGGGGTAGTTGGTGTAATGGGGATTATTCTCCTAAGTGTTACTCTCTTGTTAAAGACTCAGAAAGGAGCCCTTTTCATCAAAAATTTAATTTATCACTTAAAAGTGACAGAAAAGATAGCTATTTCACGTTTTGCTTCTGCTCTTTCTTTAATGTTAGCAAGTGGAATGGATACGGAGGAGGCATTAAAAGTAGCATTAGGAGCTATTGAAAATAAAAAGGTAAAAATAAAAGGTGAAAAAAGTATGGTGCTTATGGAGAGTGGAAAAGGGTTTATAGAAGCATTGAGAGAAGGTCATTTCTTTTCGAGTCTTACGCTTAGGAAGTTAAACATAGGTTTACAGACGGGTACTTTAGACCAAGTAATGGCACAAGTAGCTGACCAGTATGATGAGGAAGTGCAGGAAGCTCTTATTAAGCTCGTTTCTCTCATAGAACCTATTTTAGTAGGCATTTTAGCAGTACTGATAGGAAGTGTTTTATTATCTGTTATGCTTCCATTAATGGGGGTTATGGCATCAATAGGTTAGAGGAGGAGTGTATGAAGTATTATGACTTAGGGCAAGGAATAGGGGGCATATTATTTTTTCTTATACTCATAGGTAGTGTTTGGAGAGGGGTACAAAGTACAGCAGCAAGGGTGGAAGATAAGGGACTAGACACATTAGATCATGCTATTCGAAGAGCAGTCATACAATGCTATGCCGTAGAAGGGAGGTATCCTGAGGATATAGCGTATATAAAAGATAATTACGGCATTATGATGGATACTTCTAGATACATTGTACACTATGAAATATTTGCCTCCAATATTATGCCAGACATCACTATATTGGTAAGAGGGAAAGGAGAAAAAGAGTGAAGATAAAATATAGATTGAATGCGTACACTTCTGAAACACTACTTATGTTAGCAATCCTTCTTCTATTTGTAAGTACTTCCTTTATAGTGGTGAAATTAGGCGCTGATGTTTATGCGGAGATTGTACAAGATATGGAAAGTCATTTTGAAAGAAGTACCCCTCTTCTCTATATAGCCACTAAGGTTAGGCAAAATGATCAGGAGGGGCAGATAGAGCTTGCTCAAAAAGAAGGACAAAATGTTTTAGTTCTCATGGAAGATGTAGGGGGGACATGGTATGAAACATGGATTTATAGTTATGAAGGAGCTCTTTATGAAGCTTTTATAGAAAAAGGAACAACTATTAAATTATCAGATGGGATGCGCATTATGGAAATACATGATTTAAAAATACAACAATTAGACAGTCAAATGATAAACGTTAGGGTAAAAGATAAAGAGGGTAAAGATTTGGAAATGTCATTATGTTTAAGGAGTAAGGTAAGCTAGTAAAAAGGAGAAAGACATGGAGAGTAGTAGGGTATCTCATTTAAGAGCTTTTTTAGTAGAATTAATGCTTGTTGTACTCTTTTTTTCAATGGCACTTGCTATTACTATTAGGGTCTTTGAAGCTGCCCATAGCTTAAGGCGAAAGGCCTCTGATTTAACAGAAGCTGTGGCAATAGCACAAACTTTAGCAGAGTATTTAAAAGCCAGTGACGCCAAAGAAGACTATAAACAAAAGCTTATTGCATTAGGTGGTATAGAAAGAGGAGAAACGATTTATTTCTATTATGATGAAAAATGGCAACTACAACCTAGGGAAGAAGAAGGGGGCTATAGAGTAGAGGTCTTAACCCAGATAGAATCCTTACAAAGTGGGGAGTGTATAGGGAGTCATATTGTTATTAAGAACAAAGAGGGGTCTATTTACAATGTGCAAGCCAAAAAATATTCTATTGGCAGAGTAAAGGGAGCTGGGGTATGAAAAGAAAAATGAAGATGGCTATAGGTATAGGGACCTCCTCTATGATTATGATTTTTGTGGTATTAGCACTTGTAACCTTAAGTGTACTAGCACTAGAAACGGCTCAAGCTGATTACAGATTAGCACAAAAGGGAGGGGAGAATGTTAAATTATTTTATGAAGCAGATAGTCAAGCAGAGGAACAGTTAGCATATAGTGTGGAAGAGATAGCTAATCATACGTTTAGAGAAAGCCAGAGAAATGAACCCTTTAAAGTCACTTATGAAGTGCCAATGGGAGAAAAACAGAAACTATGTGTAGAGGTACAGGTAAGCAAAAAAAGGGGGATTATTGAATATAAAAAGACAGATTGGCATGTTCAAAATAGAGGAGAATGGCAGCTTGAGGAGGATGGCATAGGTTTTGGTGATATAAGGGTGCAAGATTAGGGGGTAAGAAAATGGATGCAAAAGAGCTATTTAGAGAAGCAATAGAACATGATGTAACAGACATATTTGTGGTGGCAGGAGCACCCCTTGCTTTTAAAATCAGAGGGGAAATTAGTTCAAGAGATACGAATAGATTAATGCCTGAAAAGACAAAGGAACTTATTGAGGCTATTTATGTACTTGCAAACCGTGACACAAGGAATTTATCAGAAAAGGGAGATGATGATTTTTCCTTTTCTATTCCACAGGTGGGACGCTTTAGAGTAAATACTTATAAACAAAGAGGTTCACAAGCTGCAGTTATAAGAGTTGTTCAGTTTGAGCTCCCCAATATTGAAAAATTAGGCATCCCTAAGCAAGTCATTGATTTATACAAGAGAACCAAGGGCCTGGTGCTTGTAACGGGACCTGCAGGGAGTGGGAAGTCAACGACGCTTTCTTGTATCATTAATCAAATCAATAAGACAAGGGCAAGTCATATTATCACACTAGAAGATCCTATAGAATTTATTCACAAGCATGATAAAAGCATTGTAAGTCAGAGAGAATTAGGAACAGATACAACAAGCTATGTACAAGGCTTAAGGGCAGCACTTAGAGAGGCACCAGATGTTATCTTGTTAGGGGAAATGAGGGATTTTGAAACGATTCATATTGCCATGACAGCAGCAGAGACGGGGCAGCTAGTACTCGGCACACTACATACATTAGGAGCAGCGAATACAGTAGATCGCATCATAGATGTTTTTCCAGCCAATCAACAACAACAGATTAGAACGCAGCTTTCTATGGTTTTACAAGCCATTGTTTCACAGCAGCTTATACCAGGAAAAGATGGAAAGATCTTACCCGTTTTTGAGGTAGTCTTTGTCAATAGTGCGATACGCAATATGATTAGAGAATCTAAAATGCATCAAATAGATTCCGTCGTTTTTGCAGCAAAAGAAGAAGGGATGTGTAATATGGATAGTAGTATCATGAAGCTTTATCAAGAAGATAAAATAACAGGAGATAATGCCATAGCCTATAGCATAAATCACGAAGCAATGCGTAAGAAAGTGAGCGGATAACACCTCCCAGGGTTCGGATTCCAGTCTCACTGTTAATGATAGGCGTATTTAAGAAG
>JAEZKI010000052.1 GCA_023415525.1 Bacillota bacterium
GGCTAAGGGATTCAAACCCAATCAGAACCCCTGTGCACCTACTTCTCCTAGCAGCCTCTAATAGCTCATCATCAAAGGCTACATCTGCCGTTGCATTAGTTGCCCACCTTATATTTAGTTTTTCTAATTCTTTCATCATCTCCAATGCATATTCTCTTGGCTTAAAAAAATTAGGATCAAAAAAAATAACCTTATTCGTTTTGAGAGCCTTTAATTCATCTACTACTGCTTCTATAGGTCTTGGATTACTTCGCCACATTTTACTAATGGCACAAAACTTACAGCCATTATTACATCCTCTGTCTGCAATAATAGCTGGAATTCCTAAATACTTAGCACGGCTTACTCTTTCTCTAGCAGGTACCTTTATATGACAGATATCAAACTTTTGATGATCATAGACCTTTTGAGGCCGTCCCCTATTAAAATCATAAAAAAAAGCTGGCAAAGAAATCTCTGCTGCCCCTATAATAACTGTATCCCCATGTTCTAAGCCTTCTTCTGGCATATTACTTACATGATATCCCCCCAACAAAATATACGCACCACGCTGTTTAAATGCCTTTGCATGCTCATATGCTTGTATACTAGAAGATGTCTCAAAACTAATAGCTACCACATCATACTTTTTCTTATCATAATCTACCTTCTGCGACATTTCATCACATACATCCATCTCAATCCCTAAATCCGTTGGCACTAACGAAATCAGTGTGGATAATGTTAAAGAAGGATAACTAAGTAATTTAGATAACTTTCCCCTATAACTTCTTTCATCCTTATTCCACGCATGAATCAATAATAACTTCATAACTTCCTCCCCACGGGTGTATAATAATATACAATATTATATAATATTAAAAATATTTTATCAGTATATATCATCTATATTTTTCATGTCTTCTTTTCGACGTCATCATATTAGGGTTTAATTTAAATGGGTTATAAGCAAAAAAGGAACCATGCTCATATGCATGATTCCTTTTTTGCTTACCACTACTTCCCCCTAATACTCACCCTTTCTTTGCCTACTCCTAGAAAGATGTAATATTTTATTTCTCTAACATTTTACGATAAGTCATAAAAAGGGCGGCTACCTCTGCTCTTGTAGCATTGTTTTTAGGCGCAAGCTTTCCATCTCCTGTACCGGACACAATGCCCTTTTCTACTGCCCATGCCATGGCTTCTTTGGCATAATCAGCTATGAGATTTGCATCCTTAAAGTTAGTTAATGTGCCATTAGCCTTTGGTGAGCCACTGTACTGCCAAAGCATTGTCACAAGCTGCTCTCTTAGCACATTACCACTTGGGTTGCTACCATCTGAAACTTTATTCTCCATGGCCCACCTACGTGCCTTTTCAAATACATCTTCCCCTGATAGCTCCTCACCCTGAAGACGTCCTAGTACTGTCCAAACCATAGCACGAGTCATTAACTGCTCTGGTTCAAAGCTATTCTCCGTACTTCCTACAAAGAGCTTCTTTTCATTCACAAACTTCACAGCTTCATAATACCAATTGGTTTCTGCCACATCGTTAAAGGTATTTTCCCATGTTGTAGGTTGTTCATTTGTAGAAGGTGTCGCAGGTTCCTTTTGACTTTCCTTAAAGGTGGTTTCTATGGTTACCTTACCACTGGGCATCTTGAAGGAATAGGTGCCATCTGCATTTTTAGTCACTTCAATGCTGTTGCCTTTGTCATCCTTTACTACTAGTGTATCTATTTCATAGCCTGCTTCTGCCTTAGGTGTCAATTTTACCATCTCACCTGCAGTTGCTTTTTCTTTATCTAATACCAGTTGACCATGCTCTGTTTTAGAACGATCAGTGGTGACTGTATAGCTAGGAGTATAGGTGTTACCACCACCTCCGCCACCACCTGAAGCAGAACCCCCACTACTAATAGCCTTAAAAGTTACAGTAATGGTATGGCCAGCCTTTACATCATCAAAAGTATAGCTTGAAAGGGCTCCTTTGCTTACACCATCCACCTTTACCTCCTCAATGGCATAACCACTGTTTGGTGTAATGGTATAGCTTTGATTGGCTCCTTTATTAACTACTGTAGCCCCAGTTGGTGAAATACTTCCTCCTGCACCTGCTGTTGCTGTAATCGTATACTTTCTTCTCCATTTAGCTGGTGAACCTGCTGCTTTTATTGACTCACCCCAATTATCATAAGAGCCGATAGTTCCTTCATAAAGTTCTACATTAGGGTCAATTACAATAGTCTTTGCCTTTATTGCTCTTGCATTTAGTCCATTGTCCTTTGTTACTGCTTGCCCCTCACCACGGGTCGAAATAGTTAATGTACCTTTCAAAGCCTGAAGTCCAGCACCTGTACCTCCTTTGGCATTGAGCTTAACCTGATCCCCTATCTCAAGGGCATCTGTCAAGTCTGCAAAAAAGCCTAAACTTCCTCCATCTGCTGCTAGACTTCCATCCTCACTAACAGTAACACGTTTGTTGTTATAGATGGCAATAGCAGTTGAGGGAGATGTTATCGTGTTATTTCCCTTTATAACAAGGTTTAAATTCATAACCTTATCGTTACCACTGCTTTTTCCTATCATTATAGCATCCCCACTATTTGATGTAATGTTGGCACTGCTAAGGATTAAAGTATAGGTAGGAAGTTCTCCCTCATTCTCTTCTCTTTTAACTGCCCAGTTCCATATTGAATCAGTTGGTAGTTCAGTAGCATTTTTCCCAGTTTCTATAATGGTCAGTCCGTCTGACGAGGTTGTTCCAAAAGTAAAGCAACCAGGTGTGGTAGGCATGGTGACTAGTAAGTGTCCACCTACCCCATAATTAAAGCCAATATTGTCACTAAGTTCCGCAGCTTGTCCATCCCATGTTCCATACCAACTTCCATTCCATGATCCAGTCCATGCAGCTAAGGTAAGCTGGGCTGGCAGCAAGGTACACACCATACATAGCGTAAGTAATGCACTAAAAATACGTTTTCTCACTTTTTATTCCCCCTTTATGTATCATTGAAGTATCTCATTTATACCAATCAAATATATACTTATTTTTACTTCATTATCTAATCTTTTTACCAAACATACAGAATACGTAATAGAACACAAATAAATGGATAATTTTGTAACTTAAAATAGCGTAGCAGTTAAAAACCGCTACGCTATAAAGTCTAACTTATTGGGGTCACATCATTAATTATTTCACGATTCTTCTTTTTTATTTTTCTCTTAAGTCTTCACTATCTAGCCTCGATGGGCGTCTATATAATTAGATAGTCTAGCAAACTCTTGAAGGGACAAGGTCTCGCCTCTTGTGGTTGCCCCAATGCCACTTTCATCGAGCAACTCTTTCAATCTTTCTTTAGAGAGGCCTAATTCCGCATTGGCTCCTAGTGTATTTAAAAGTGTTTTTCGTCGTTGTAGGAAACTGGATTTAATGATGCGAAACATTTGGTCTTTATTATTCACCTCTACCACGGGTTCTTTATTTAAGGTGAGCTTCAAAACAGCTGAGTCTACATTGGGACGTGGCATAAAGCAGTTACGTGGCACATTGGCTACTAGATAGGGCTCTGCAAAGTAGTTTACGGAAACGGTAATGGCTCCGTATTGTTTACTTCCAGGAGGGGAGGCCAACCTGTCAGCTACTTCCTTTTGCACCATCACTGTGATACTCTCTATAGGCAATTCATTTTCTAATAATGTCATAATAATAGGCGTTGTAATATAGTAAGGCAAATTGGCTACAACTTTAATGGGACGATCAGGGGATTCCTTTTGAATTAATGCCCTCAGATCTACCTTTAAAATATCCTTGTGGATAAGCTGGAAGTTATCTTCTTTGCCAAATTGCTCCTCTAGAATAGGGATAAGCTGATTATCAATTTCTACTGAAATAACCTTCCCTGCATTTTCTATAAGGGCCTGTGTCACACTTCCTATGCCTGGGCCTATCTCCAAAACACAATCTTCTTTTGTAATATGAGCTGAACGAATTATTTTATCTAATACATGGGGATCTATCAAAAAGTTTTGTCCAAACTTTTTTTGAAAAATAAAAGCATATTTATTAAGTACCGCCTTGGTTCCTTCAGGGGTTGCTATCTTTTGCATCAAGTTCTTCACTCCTTCTTGCTGTATCATACCACATTCTAAAAAGCTCTGTATAGTAGTATCAGCCCTTTGCTTTATTTTTAGTACAAAACAAAAGAGCCTCCTACAAGAAGACTCTTCTTAAAACTCTATTCATTTCTAGCAGCTAAGACGTCTAAGTCTTGATCAGCTAGTACATATACTTTTCTTTGTCTACGACCAAACTGACGACATTCCGCCTTCGTTTCAAAGAACAGGTCCACGATGTTTCCTTTAATGGCACCACCTGTATCTCCTGCTATAGCCAAGCCATAACCCTCAACATAAAGTTTAGTACCTAGAGGAATGACCCTTGGGTCTACAGCTATGATTCCTACACCAGCTCGCATACCACTTGCTGTTTGACTTCCCCAGCCATCTCCTTCAGTATCCGTATAAGCTGTGGCTTCCATGTCATACATTTTAGTGTATTCATAAGCTATTCCTTTTGAATCTCTTATTACATCTCTAGCTCCAATAAGTATAATCTCATCTACACTTGGGACAAGCACCTCAGATTCTTTAACTGTTTCGCTTACTAATTCATTACCAACATAGGTTCTCTCAATGTTTACTCTCTGAGTACCCTTTATGCCTGCTTGCTTAACTTCTGTCTCACCTATTTTAAGCTCTTCACTTTCTATTTTCACAACATTGTAAGCAATCTCTTGCTCTTGGGTGAATTTCTCGACTCTTGTTGTCTTAACCACAATATCCATACCATCTGTAATTAGAGTCTGTTCACTTGGTTCTACAACTAATTCTTGCTCACTTTGGAAATTTTTTGCCTTAAGAATATCTCCAACGGTTTTAAATCCTGTCTTAAACTGAACACTTTGGCCGTCTACGGTAAGGTTTACAGTTGGTTTCCATCTTTCAATGGTAACCTTTAGATTATTATCTATTAATGTCTCTACACTTGGTGTAATCGTGTCTTTTTCCTCTAATGTAATATTTAATTGTCTTAATAATTGGTCTACACTGGTAGCTTCCGTTTCATATTGAGTCACTTTCCCATCATCAACTACTGTAACGATTTTAGATAGGGATTGGTAGGCTGTAATACTAATCGTACCTAGCATAAACAACACAATAACCAATAAAGCGATTCTACTTCGATTCTTCATGAATACCTCCTTAAAATTGGCTTGCTCTAGTAGCTAAAGTTTAGTGTGTCTTTTACTAACTAAAACAATTTGATTTTCACACTTGATCTGGTGAATCGAGCTTTACTACAATCATTTGGTAATAAATGTAATTTTTAGTTTATTTCAACTACATTTCAAATTGTAATATAACTTCATAAGAATTTCAAGCCTTTTGTAATAACTTTTCTTGGAAATTTCCAAAAAAACACGCATTTTTAATTTCCATTCAACGAATTATCAAGGCCTACAGAGTCAAAAAAAGTTTTTTTTAATTAGTGTAACTTAACATTTTTGTAACATCTAATTAATAACTATTATATTCACATTTTTAGAATTTTATACCATTTATTTTTATTTTTATGGGCATGCTATAATAATAAACAATTTTTTAGATATTTATTTCTTTTTTTAGTTATTTTTTTATACTTAAGTTTAATATTAAATAGCATAATAATATCCTGTAAGTTTAGTATACGTAAACAAAATAAAAAAACAGTTTTTTACAAAAACTGTTTTTTATTTTATCTATTAGCTTATAGTTTGTTACTATCTAGGTCATTTTAAACATTCGAAGTGCATTAGCGTAGGTGATGTCCTCTACTTCAGTTGTACTGACACCTTTTAATTCACTAATCTTCTGAACCACATACTTTAAATAAGAGGAATCATTCCTTTCTCCTCTATAAGGAATAGGGGTTAAATAAGGCGCATCGGTTTCAATAAGAATTTGCTCCAAGTCAATGGCTTTTATCACTTCTACTGTCTTTTTGGCATTTTTAAAAGTACAAGAGCCACCTATGCCTATATAAAATCCCTTTTTAACATATTCCTTAGCCAGTTCCTTACTTCCTGAGAAGCAATGAATGACACCTTCTGACACCCCACTCTCATGAATTAAATCAAAAGTTTCCTGGCAGGCATCTCGGCTATGAATAATAACAGGTAACTGAACTTCCTTGGCTAGTTCTAACTGTCTTTTAAACCACTTACGTTGCTCCTCTCGTGGCGAAAAGTCATAATAATAATCGAGGCCTATTTCACCAATAGCCACTACCTTCTCCTCTTTTGATAGCTTTTTAAGAGTTTCTATATCCTTCTCTTCTAACTCCTTTACTTCATGGGGATGTACACCAACGCTGCAATACATATAACTATATTTCTTAGCCAGCTCTACCCCCGTATAAGTAGACTTCATATCTGCTGCTGCATTGACTACTCTTCCCACTCTATGCTTAGGCAAGGCCTCTAATAAACTTTCTCTATCTTCATCAAATCGCTCATCATCATAATGAGCATGGGAATCAAAATACATTTTTATTTCTCCTTATTATCCACATTTATTTACTTTATTTTAATATTTATTCCCATGATAAACAAGGGAGACTACAAACATCCCCAAAATGTTTGTAAACTCCCTCTATTCTATTTCTAATTCTTTATTTTAAAATGCTTACCAATTTAAGACTGTCCCTACTAATTTATCTTTATTAGGCTCAAATATAATCATATTGCCATACCCCATACAATCCTCTATTTGAACCAAGTCTGTTGGCGTATTCACTTCTTGATGACAAATGCTTACGAGATAAACTTGATCCTCTATCTCAACCTTAATACCTTCTGCCATATGACTAGGGTAGATACTTCCCTTTAGTGCAGAGTAAATGGGGAGTTTCTCCACTTTCATAGGGGCTAATCTCTCCTTGCCCCCTTGTATAACCATAATGAGAGAGGTCATCTTTTCTCCTTTTACCATCGTTTCAATACATGGATTGGCAACAGCTTCATTGTAGTTTCTAGAAATTTGACTCTCTACCTCCTTCAGCTGGATTCCTTCTGTTAAAAAGGTAAATTCAGCAAGGGCTTTATCCCCTTTATAAAGAAGTTTATTCCCTTGAACTTCTATTTTCCCTTGTTCATTAAAGTGGAAGTATTGTTTGTAAGTATGGGGACTATTGCTATAGCATTCATCCACTATTATATAAACTTCTGACTGAAGCTGAAGGATTTTACGATTAACAAAAACGCCTAACTCTTCCATATAACCAAGATGACCACCTTGTATAAAACTGTAGCCCTCCTTTGTTACAAACTTACCATTAACGGGTTGTGAGAGTGTATAGCATTCCCATGAGTCCTTGCAGACTGTAAAAAACTTATCATCTACAGTGAGTGTATTGTGGCCTGTAGGGTCTTTAAAAGCAAAGCGCTTAGGCCCAGCCACATAGGTATAGCGCCCTCCATCTACTAAAACATCTTCACCATGAAGGACTAAATCGATATGTAGTTTGTCTGAATGGCCATGACCTGCCCCTAAAGTGCCACAGTGGAAGCGTAAGTAATTCGCATCCTCCTCCCAAGAAGTCCGTAAGATATAATTGCCACTTTCCATGAGTCCCATAGAAGTAAAGTCTGGACACTTAACCTCTAAAGCCTCATATTCCCGTGCTGCCTCCATGCCTAAGTCCCAAACACTTTCAAAATCTAGCCTTTCTAAGCCACCAAATTTTAAGACAGGGTCCTTAAATAAATAAGCCCCTACACTTATTAAGTCTCGAATATCTGTATCATCACTATCCCCCATCATAGGTTGATGATGATTGGGTTTTTTCCAGGCTAAATCGGCATAGACCATTTGATGAATACGTTGTGTCATACTTTCAGGAAGTGCTACGCCATTCCGATTGGCCAAAATAATCACATCAAAATAGCAATGTAAAACTTCATTATGGTACATAGGGGATTGCTCCCATTGCACACCGTCAGGTAAAATCTGCATACGTGCTTCTATTTCTAAGTTTTTTAACGCAAACTCTCTATACG
>JAEZKI010000057.1 GCA_023415525.1 Bacillota bacterium
AACAGCCTTATTAGAAGGTAACACAAAAGATATCTTTTACCAGCCAAAGAAAATGGAAGTAGCACAGTTAACAGGTTGTAAAAATATTTCTCCTATCAAAAGATTGGGTAAATATCAACTTTTAGCAACAGACTGGGATATAGTGCTAACCACTAAAGAAGAAATTAAGACCTCTACTAAATATGTAGGCATTCGAGCACATGATATTAAACTAAAGGATCAAGTACATGATATTAAACTAAAGGTTCAAATACATGATAACGCCTTCAGTATGGAAATACGGAGTTATTTGGAATTTCCCTTTGAAATAGAGTATGTAGTACAAGATAAAAAAAATAAAGCAGCACAGCCTTTATACTGTCAATTTTCTAGAGAACAAAAGCTCAATTCAAAGGAAATAAATATTTTTATACCTTCTGAAGCTTTGCTACTCTTAGAGTGATGAGATTTTTACGGGATATCTAAATAAAAACACCTCTTTTTTTTCAGAAAATAATGTGCTAATATATACAAAAATATCCAGTCAGTGATAAGCATTTTTTAGTAATATCCCATTATTGAAAGCTTTTATAAGGCTTCCTATAATTAGACCATAGAGAATCACAAAAATAAATCACGTTTTTTACAACGGCGTAGAAAAATGAAATCTATCATTTTCTACGCTGTTTTTATTTTTACCAGCCCGGGGGTGAAAATAAAGAGGTTCTCTAAGCATTTGTAAAATAAAGACATAGTATTTGAAAATAGGAGGTAGGGTTATGAGACAAGTAGCGATTTATGGAAAAGGTGGAATTGGTAAATCAACAACAACTCAAAATTTAACAGCTGGTTTAGCTGAAATGGGAAAAAAGGTTATGATCGTTGGATGTGACCCTAAAGCAGATTCAACAAGACTTGTACTTGGAGGACTCGCACAGAAAACAGTACTAGATACCTTACGTGAAGAAGGTGAAGATATTGAGCTTGACCTGATTTTAAAAGAAGGCTATGGCGGAATAAGAGGTGTGGAATCAGGTGGGCCAGAACCAGGTGTTGGTTGTGCAGGCCGTGGGATTATTACTTCTATTAACCTACTTGAACAGCTAGGTGCTTATGAATCAGATTTAGATTATGTATTTTACGATGTATTAGGTGACGTTGTATGTGGAGGTTTCGCAATGCCTATCCGTGAAGGCAAAGCTCAAGAAATTTACATTGTATGTTCTGGCGAGATGATGGCCCTTTATGCAGCCAACAATATTTCAAAGGGTATTATGAAATATGCCAATACAGGGGGTGTAAGACTAGGAGGCCTCATTTGTAATTCTAGAAAAGTAGACGGTGAAGCAGAACTGGTGCAAGCGGTAGCTAAAGAGCTAGGTACTCAGATGATTCATTTCGTACCTCGTGACAATGCGGTGCAAAAAGCAGAAATCAATAAGAAAACAGTCATTGATTTTAGCCCACAAGAGCCCCAAGCAGATGAATATAGGGAACTGGCCAGAAAAGTAGATGGTAATGATATGTTTGTTATTCCAAAGCCTTTATCAATAGATAAATTAGAATCTATTTTAATGAAGCACGGTATTTTAGACTAGCAAGTAAGGAATGAAAGCTAGAAAATGAACAATTAAAAATAAAGAAGCAAAACCAAATAATAAAGGTTAATTCCTTTGATTAAAGGAGGTAGAACATATGGTATTAGTTCGTGCAATTATTAGAACCCATAAAGTAGGAGAGGTTTTATCTGAACTTCTTTCAGCAGGTTTTCCAGCTGTTACAAAGATGGATGTATTTGGGCGTGGTAAACAAAAAGGTGTGAAAGTGGGAGAAGTCTATTATGATGAAATCCCTAAAGAAATGCTCCTTATGGTGGTTAAGGATGAGGATAAAGATGACGTGGTTAAAATCATTATGAAATATGCAAGAACAGGTGAAAAAGGTAACTTTGGTGATGGACGTATTTTCGTAAGCCCAGTAGAGGAAGCTTACACTATTAGTACCAAATCATCAGGTTTATAGGAGGGACTGTCTATGAAAGAAATCATGGCAATTGTAAGACAGAATAAGGTTAATGCCACCAAAAATGCATTAGCTGAGGCTGGTTTTCCTGCATTTACCTGTAGAAAAGTGATGGGTCGAGGTAAAAAACCTATAGACCCATCCGTAGTAAAAACTATTCTAGAAGCAGAAGCCATGCCTATTTCACCTGTAGGTGAATATATTACAGAAGCTTCAAGACTAATTCCTAAAAGGTGTTTTGTATTAGTCGTACCAGATAAAGAGGTAAAGCGCCTTGTAGAAGTTATTATGGATGTGAATAGTACAGAGAATCCAGGAGATGGCAAAATATTTGTATTACCTATTATGGAATCTTATCGTGTAAGGGATGGAAAAAGTATAGACGATATAGATTCTTCCTACTAGGAGGTGAGGATATGGCTTCAGATTTAAGAGAAAAAGTATTAGAGAAGTATAGTGCAAGAGTTTATAAAAATAGAAAAGAGCATGTTATTGCCATTGGTGAAGGAGATACAAATAAAATTACGGCCAATACAAGAGCCATACCGGGTATCATTACCCAAAGAGGTTGTTGCTTTGCAGGCTGTAAAGGCGTTGTATTAGGACCTATTAAAGATGCGGCAATTATTGTGCATGGACCTATTGGATGTGCTTTCTACTCTTGGGGAACCAGGAGACACAAGGCTTTTTCAGATGAAAAAGATGGAGAAAAGGCAGATTGCTATCTCGAATACTGTTTTTCAACAGATATGCAAGAGTCAGACATTGTCTTTGGCGGTGAGAAAAAGCTAAAGCAAGCCATTACAGAAGTCGTTGATATTTTTCACCCTGCTATTGTGCTTATTTGTTCAACTTGTCCTGTAGGACTTATTGGAGATGACATTCACGCAGTAGCAAAGTGGACTGAAACTGAACTTGGAACAAAGGCCATTGCTTTT
>JAEZKI010000096.1 GCA_023415525.1 Bacillota bacterium
AAGAAAGGATAAAATTTAAAAACTAAAAATCCAATAAGCCAAGGCAATAAATAGACATATCCAATATTGTCTTTTAATACTTTTTTCCAAGCACCACTTTTAGTGCTATTGCTTGTTACTGCTGCCATCATTTCACTTCCTAACATATATAGTCGCTTTGCTTTAATTTTAAGTGCTCACTATAGGCCATCATTAATGCCCCAACACCTTTTACTTCATCGGATACTATTTTTTCAGAAAGATAGTAGGCTATACTTCCATCTCTCTCATCTTTAGGTCCTAGGCCTGCTACTTCGCAAATATCTGTTAGATGCCACTTACCATCTATTTCTTTCATCTTATATTTCTTAAGCGCCTCTAGTATCTCTTCTCCTATTGAGCGATACTTCTCTTCTTGTAATACCCCTAGGCGACAAGCTTTTAATATGCTGTAGGCAATCATAGCTGAACCAGAGGTTTCTAGATAATTACCTTCCTCTTCGGGAAGAGCTATAAGCTGATAAAATAACTTGGTTGTGGGATCTTGATACTTTAATACACCCTTTATTGCTTCCTTAAACCAAATAGCATATTGTTTGTGTTGCTCAAAAACCTCTTCTGAAGATAGATCATAAAGGTCGATAAGGGCCATGAGATGCCATCCAATTGAACGTAGCCAAAAGTTATGAGACAGGCCCGTTTGCTTATCTGCCCAAATCATGGTTTTCTTCTCGTCATAGGCATGATAGTAAAGCTGTTTCTCTTCATCAAACATAAGTCTTCTTACATTCTTCATTTGACTAAAGATATCATTGTAGTTTTCTTTCTCGTTAAATTTCGTTTCATATTCCATATAAAGTGGGAGTGCCATATAAAGACCATCTAGCCATATTTGATAAGGATAAATCTCTTTATGCCAAAAATTATGGGTTTCGGTTCTTGGATGTTTATGAAGAAGGTCTATTAATATCTCTAGTGCGATTTTATATTTTTCTTCTTTTGTTTCCCTATACAAGAAGAATAGAATCTTTCCAGTATTAATCTTATCAAGATTTCTTTCTCTTTTATCTAAATACTTAATCGTTCCATCTGCTAAAATATATTGCTCCATATAGTTCACTATACATTCCTTATAAAAGGCATCATCAGTCGTTTCATATAAATATTGTGCACCTAATAAAGTTACGCCTGCTTCATAATTCCATAGAGGTTTTATATCCTGGCTAAATTCCTTAAGATAGTCTTTTATATATTTTTCTAATATCATCATAGCCTCCTTAAATAGCACAGGGTCTCCGAGGAAGCCCTGTGCTAACCTTTATTGATTAATATGCATTTTCAACTTGAATTCTTTCAATTTCATCCATTAAATATTGTGCCATTTCTCCTGTTGTACTGTGATCTTTACTGATGTTTTCAAATACTTCATAGTATACACCTGTTGTGTCTTTTAACTCTGAATTTTCAAAGTTTGGGTCAAATGAGAAATTAGCTACTTTAAGAACTGCTTGATTTGCTTCATAAGTAAGTCCTGATAATATACCTTTTTCTTCTAAAACACTGTTTGCATAAGTATTTGCTAGCATACCTCTTTCAGTACCCATAATTTCAATGCCTTCTGGGTCATTAACAAGGAAGTCTAATAGTAAAGCAGCTTCTTCTTTATGTGGAGAGGCTTCTGTGATAGCAAAACATTGAGAAATTTTTGTAAGACCTGCGTCATAAGAACCAAGACCTGTAAGGAACTCACCAAGTACGTATTCTTGTTCACCTTCTAATGCTTCTTGGAATTTTTTATTAGCAGAATCCCATTCGTAGAAACCAGCGTATGTACCGTTACCCCATTTAGTATTTTTCTCAAGAATTGTGGCGCCATCACCTAATAATAATTCAATTTTAGGAAGTACGTGAGCATCTTCTAATGAACAAATCCAATCAAGTCCTTCTTTAACTTGTTCATGAGTATAAGTAAGTTTGCCATCCTCTACCCAGTTTGTACCATATTTAGCTTCTAAGTAATAAAGCATAAGAAGCATTCTTTCATATTGATACATAGCAAGTGGATAATATTCATCTCCTAATTTTTCTTTAAATACTGTTCCTGCATTCATAAGATCATCAATTGTTTTTGGTACTTCAATGCCAGCTTTATCAAATGTTGATTTATTCCAGAAGAAGCATTTTCCTGTTGTACCAATTGGAATAGCTTGTTGTTTGTCAGCAACTACACATTGCTCTAAAAGGTTTTCTGGGTAATTATCTAGTTTGATAATATCTGACAAAGTATTTAAATCAGCAAATTTAGAGCCATCTGCTGAAAACTGATAGAGCCAGTTCCAGTTAACTTGCATTAAATCAGGTGCTGTACCTGCATTCAGTTGAGTCGCACATTTTTCTGTCCAACCATCCCATGCACTGTATTCAGTTTCTACCTTAATATGTGGATATTTTTTCATAAAGGCATCTACAGCTTTTTGGGTAGCAGTATGTCTAGAGTCGCCTCCCCACCATGAGAATCGAAGGGTTACTTCTTCTTTAGAAGTTGCATCTTCTGTTTTATCTACTTCTACTGTTGGTGTTGCTGGTGCTTCTTCTTTTTTCTGACTATTACCACATCCTCCTAGGCCCATTGCCATAGATGCAACTAACATCACAGATAAAAACTTTTTAGTCTTACTCATAATTGCTCCTCCTATAAAATTTTTTCATTTATAAAATTTATTTATATTTGTATTTTAATTTATCAGTATAAAAAAGTCAACTATATTTAATCATTTTTTATGTATACACTCTTTTTTAAAGGGTATAAATTAGTTAATTTAACTATATAATCGATTGACTTTTCTCTTTTTAACACTATAATGTAAATTAGTCACTCTAAAACTTATTATTATTTTTACATCAAAGGAGAACTTTTATGAATAAATTTCTTGCCTGCTCTAGATTTCCTATTACTTTACAATGTACTTATTCAGAACAAGAAACGTTTACAGAACTACTCAGTCATCTCTCTCATTACGGCTTCTATGGTATTGAGTTAAATCTTCCCCATTTAAATTTAATTGAACCTCACTTGTTGCAATCCCTTTTAAAGATGTATAACTTAAAGTTAACTTACCTTGCCACTGGCGCTTATGCCAAAACCCATCATTTGTCTCTAACAGCTCCAAATATAGACAACCGAAAACTAGCCATAGAAGGGACTTTAAAAAATATCGATTATGCTGCCCAATTAGGCTCTGGCATTATTATTGGCTTTCTAAAAAATAATCCTTCTTCCTATACTCCCCACACTTATAGTTACTTGTATGATTCACTGACTGAAATTACTGCCTATGCCTCAACCCAAAATGTTCCTGTCCTATTAGAAGCTACCAACCACTATGAATCTACAGTTATTAACTCTTTAAAGGATGCCCATGATATCCTTGTAGCCCTTTCAAATCGTTCTTTAGAAATATTACCAGATACTTATCATATGAATATAGAAGAAAGTCATCCTCTTATCGCTTTAGAAACTTACAAAGGACTTTATAACAACTTACATATTTCTGATAACAATCGTTTCTTCCCTGGGTATGGGCATCTTAACTTCATGGATTACTACACCAAGCTCTATACACTGAACTATTCTGGCACATTATGTATAGAGGGTAATGTAAAAACGACTCTTCTTAAAGATATAGATAAAACCAGTCATTACCTCCATCACATCTTCTCCCTTGCTGAAAGTGCTATTTCAAATTGGACTTAGACTACCCAAAGAATTCTATCAAAAAAGTTATCCAACCGCCTTAAATAAGTAGGCTAGATAACTTTTTTGATCTTTATAAGGCTAAATCTAACAAGATCCCCTTCCTATTCAACTTTTATAAAACTATCCCTTTATTTTTTGTCGATATTAGATTAGAATATAATGATAATAAGCATTTTATACTCATAGAAAATATATGTCAGCTTACATATATTTGTGAAATGTATCTTGCCCATTCATTAATATAATTTTTACAAGGAAGGTCGATTATATGGCATTAGAAAACAATTCGTCTAATTTTATTAGAAATATTATCGTTGCCGATTTAGAGTCCGGAAAACATAAGGAAATTATTACACGTTTTCCTCCTGAACCTAATGGCTACTTACACGTAGGACATGCCAAGTCTATCCTACTTAATTTTGGGTTAGCTGAAGAATTTAATGGTAAAACTAACCTTCGTTTTGATGATACCAATCCCGTTAAAGAAGATACTGAATACGTACAATCCATCGAGGCAGATGTGAAATGGCTAGGTGTAAACTGGGCAAATGTTTATTTTGCTTCTAATTATTTTGATGAGATGTACAATCGCGCTACACTTCTTATTAAAAAAGGAAAGGCTTATGTCTGTGACTTAACGGCTGATGAAATGAAAGACTACCGTGGTACTTTAACAGAACCAGGTAAAGCAAGCCCTTATCGTGACCGTAGTGCAGAAGAAAACTTAGACCTTTTCGAACGTATGCGAAAAGGTGAATTTGCTGATGGAGAAAAGGTACTTCGTGCCAAAATTGATATGGCTTCTCCTAATATGAATATGCGTGACCCTATTATCTATCGTATTGCTCACGCTGAGCATCACAATACAGGGGATAAATGGTGTATCTACCCTATGTATGACTTTGCTCACCCTATTGAAGATGCAATAGAAGGCATTACCCATTCTATTTGTACCCTTGAATTTGAAGCCCACCGTCCTCTGTATGACTGGGTTGTTGAAGAATGTGAAATGGCATGTAAACCTCGCCAAATTGAATTTGCACGACTTAATATGACCAATACGGTTATGAGCAAGAGAAAGCTAAAACTTCTTGTAGATGAAGGAGTAGTAGATGGTTGGGATGATCCGCGTATGCCCACTATTGCCGGCCTGAGACGCCGTGGTTACACACCTGAAGCTATTCGTAACTTCTGCCGTGAAATTGGCGTTGCCAAGGCAGATTCCACTGTTGATAGTCAAATGTTAGATTATTTCCTTCGTGAGGACCTTCAACCTAAAGCTCCTCTTACAATGGCTGTATTAAGACCTCTTAAATTAGTTATTACCAACTACCCTGAAGGGCAAACGGAATGGGTAGAAGTAGAAAACAATGCAAAGGACGAAACACAAGGCACTCGTCTTGTACCTTTTTCTCGCGAACTCTATATTGAACAAGAAGATTTTATGGAAGAACCTATTAAGAAGTATTTTAGACTCTTCCCTGGTAATGAAGTGCGCTTAAAGGGTGCTTACTTCGTAAAATGTACTGATGTCATTAAAGATGAAAAAGGTAATGTGGTAGAAGTTCACTGTACTTATGATCCTGAAACCAAAAGTGGTTCAGGTTTTACAGGCCGTAAAGTAAAAGCCACTATTCATTGGGTAGATGCTACTTCTGCTCTTCCAGCAGAGTTTAGACTCTTTGAGCCTCTTATCTTAGATGACGTCCCTGAAAACGAAGGCAAACATTTCTTAGAACAAATCAACCCTAACTCGCTTGAAGTGTTAGAAGGATATATCGAAAATGTCGCTTTTAAAGATGCTAAACCACTTGATAAATTCCAATTCGTAAGGAATGGTTTCTTTACTGTAGATAGTAAATACACCACCCCAGAGAAACTGGTTTTCAACCGTATTGTTCCTCTTAAGAGTTCTTTTAAAATTTAATTCATAGTAAGAAAAAAAGTAAGACCTCAACTTCTACAAATGAAGTTGAGGTCCTACTTTTTTCTTATTACTTAACTAGCTTCTATGTAATACTTATATCTTTCCTATTGCTATCTATTTACCAGTAATTGTAGCAGTTCCTTCGTCAGCAAGTACATCATATTCAAGTGTAACCACACAACCATCTGTATAATCACTAAAATCTAAGTTGTAAAAATCAATATAATACTCATCTGCATCTTGAATTTGCATATCCCATTCTAGTGTATCTGTGTCTGTAGTTAATGTAAGGTCTAAATCATCACCTGTTGCAAGAATATCCTCATCACCTAAAATATCTTCTTCCCAATCATCTACATCAACTGGAGACATATAGAACCAATAAATGTCAAACCCTGTTCTATTTTCAATAACCATAGGGATCTCAATTTCTTTTACTTCGTCTACCACAGGTGCTGGTGTAGGTGCTGGTGCTGGAGCAGGCGCTGCTGCTTCATAAGGTGTAGTGGTATCAATTTTAATAGTATTAGCTGCACCATCCCAACCTAAGCCTACGTTAAATGCTTGCATAACGTCACGAAGTTTGAAATAATTACTCTCACCAATTGTATAAGCTGTTAAATTAACTTTTTGTCCATCAATATAAATAGCAGACGTATTTAACTTAGCATCCTTAGCCTTGCCGTCTCCTTTTGTTAATTCAGTATTTGTAACGGTATAAGCCTTACCACTTAACATATTAATTGCATTTTTACTACCATCCCAAGCTACTTCAAATTGCTTTTCTGTTCCATTTAATACAAAAGCTAAATCTCTTAGTTTAAAATAATTGTTGTCATTGATAGAATAAGCATCAAAAGATTTAGATACTCCATTCACAAGAACTTTGGATTCTGTTGGTTTTGCTACTGGCGCTGCCATAGTAGATATGGCCACTGAGGCTACTACAAAAAGCATTAATCCCAATTTTTTTAGATTTTTCATTTACATCTTCCTCTCATTTGTTATATTTATTCTTAGGTAAGTTTCCTTACATACCTACTACATTTAAGCAAAGTTATCTGGTTGCCATAAATCCAATATACAACCTCCTTTGTCTCTAAAACGATTCGTTAAAAGAAGAAATACATCTACTACTACTCCTATTCCAAATAAACCTAGTGTCAAAGTGTAAAAAAATCCAGACCATGTCTTGCCCACATAAAAACGGTGTATTCCTAAATATCCCAAAAACACACAACACAATAAAGCAGTACGTTTTGAATAAGGTGACGACATAGGGATCTTCTCCTTCTCTTTAAACTCTTAATTACACATCCATCTTTTTATATTATAATCTAACTATTTACTTTCTCCCTCTTTTATCATAAGAAGTGTATTTTTAATCATAAAATGCTTTTTATTTTACTTTTTTATATTAAATATATGTCATTAAGACATTAATACTTCTAAGAGACTCTTCATTTAAATATTAAAATTACTTTATGTCATGGCACCCTCTCCAGAAATTCCTAATAATAACACACAAAATATTTTGTATACTTTATTTTTCATAATATATTTACTTTTAGTTTACTTTTTAATTTTACTTTTAGGTCTAAATTTTATATAATATATGCCATAATATATTTTCTTAGGAGGACGTTTTCTTGAATATTAAAATAGCTGTATGTGATGATACTCCATTAGATATTAAGCACTTAGTAGCCATTATTGAAGAGTATGCTGCTACCCATCAAGAACACTATCATATAACATTATCTACTTTTTCTAATGGGGATTCTCTTATTGAAATTCTAGAAAAAGGAGAATCTTTTGATATTATTTTTTTAGATATCATGATGCCTTATGTCAATGGTATAGAAGTTGCAAAAGAAATTCGACTTAATGACTCTGTTAGTAAAATCATTTTTTTAACTTCATCGAGTGAATTTGCTGTAGAATCTTATTCTGTCAATGCTTTTCATTATCTTTTAAAACCTGTTCAAGCAACACTTCTTAAAGAAGTATTAGATAATGCTCTTTTACAAGCTACCTCTTCCCAAAAAGAGAGTCTTCTGGTGTATTCAAAAAAAGCACTTATGAAAATTTATGTAGACGATATTGAATATATAGAGGTTAAAGGGCATATCCTTTATTTTCATCTTAGAAATAATAAAATATTAGAGAGTTATGGCGTAATGACAAAACTTGAAAAAGCCCTTCTTGCTTATCCTAGTTTCATTAAACCTCATCGCTCTTATATCATAAATATGAATTATATTAGTCTCTTAACGCCAACTCAGGTTAAAACCCATAGCTATGCGCCTATTCCCATCTCCCGTATTAATTATCCTGGCTTAAAACAAGCCTATATGGACTACCTTTTTACAAAGGATACTCCTCCTACTACGATTGAATAAAATTAATTATAGTTTTCAATTTAAAGGAATGTAGCAAGATAATTCTCTATTTGCTACATTCTTTTTAACTATTATTCTCCTGTACTCGCCTAAGGTCCCTTACTACATAATGTCCATAATCCCCTTCATAGAAAATATAGTTTTTCGCTAAGGCATAAAAGGTACTATTGTAACCATATTTATTAACACAACTATCTTGTCTTTTAATACCTAACTTTTCACATATATGAGCCAACTTAGGCGTTGTTACAAAAGGTAAAATAATATTATAGGCCTTTTGCTTACTTAAAAACTCCATTACACGGGTAGTATAACCTAAATTAGTATACTCTTCATTAACGGAAATCTGCCTAATTATAAGGGTCCCATCCGTTTCCTCCTCATAAATAAGCCTTAAGTTCTTATTAATCACCAAACCTGTAACTAAAAGCTGCATGGTTGACTTAGTTAAAATCTCTTCTACTTCAAAGCCTGCTTCTTCCATTATTTTCTTTAAATTACTCATATTTCTTTCTCCTTTATCAAAATATTCAAACATTTATTGCTAATGATAGCACCATTTGTCTTAATTTTCAATAAAAAAGAAGATAATATCGTTATCTTATAACCACATTATCTCCTCATTAACTTATACTACCCCATAGAGTGTCTGCTACATGTCGTAACCTAGCACATACTCACCTTAATCTAC
>JAEZKI010000196.1 GCA_023415525.1 Bacillota bacterium
ATAAGGAACCCTTTACTATTGTGATGCCCCCTCCAAATATAACAGGACAATTGCACATGGGGCATGCTCTTGATAATACTCTCCAAGATATTTTAACACGCTATAAACGGATGCAAGGTTATAATACGCTTTGGGTTCCAGGTGTAGACCACGCCAGTATTGCCACAGAGGTAAAAATTGTAGAGCAAATGTTAAAAGAAGGCATTACCAAAGAAGACATTGGGCGTGAAGGTTTCTTGGAGCGTGCATGGAAATGGAAAGAACAATATGGTGGACGCATCATTAGTCAACTTAAGAAAATAGGAAGCTCCTGTGACTGGGAACGTGAGCGTTTTACCATGGATGAAGGCTGTTCAAAAGCAGTTCAAGAAGTTTTTATTAGACTTTATGAGAAAAAGTATATTTATAGAGGTTCCCGTATTATTAACTGGTGTCCTGTATGTGGTACCTCTATCTCTGATGCGGAAGTAGAACATGCAGAAAAAGAGGGAAGTTTTTGGCATTTACGTTATCCTATTGTAGGTAGTGATGCATATATTCAGTTAGCAACAACTCGTCCAGAAACTATGCTTGGAGATACAGCAGTAGCCGTTAATCCAGAAGATGAACGTTACAAACATCTCATTGGAAAGATGATCAAATTACCATTAACTGATAGGGAGATACCTATCATTGCAGATAGCTATGTAGATAAAGAATTTGGAACAGGTGTGGTAAAAATTACACCAGCTCATGATCCTAATGACTTTGAAGTAGGACAACGTCACAACCTTCCTCAAATCTGTGTAATGAATGATGATGGAACCATGAATAATCTAGCTGGAAAATATGCCGGAATGGATCGTTATGAAGCTAGAAAAGCTATTGTTAGTGACTTAGAAGAACAAGGGTTATTAGTAAAAATAGAACCCCATATGCATAATGTAGGAACACACGACCGTTGTAAGACTGTTATTGAACCAATGATTAAAGCTCAATGGTTTGTAAAAATGGAAGAAATGGCTAAGCCCGCGCTAGAAGCTGTAAGAAATGGCGAGATGAATCTTGTGCCTAAGCGTTTTGAAAAAACCTATTATAACTGGCTTGAAAATATTAGAGACTGGTGTATTTCACGTCAGCTTTGGTGGGGACATCGTATCCCAGCTTACTACTGTCAAGAATGTGGCGAGATTGTTATTGCCAAAGAGATGCCTCATAGTTGTCCAAAATGCCACAGTACTCAATTTGTACAAGATGAGGATACTTTAGATACCTGGTTTAGTTCAGCTTTATGGCCTTTTTCTACTTTAGGTTGGCCAGAAAAGACAGAGGAACTGGCTCATTTCTATCCTACGAGTGTTTTAGTAACGGGTTATGATATTATCTTCTTCTGGGTTATTCGTATGGTCTTTTCAGGACTTGAGCAAATGGGAGAAATACCTTTTAAAGATGTCTTATTCCATGGGCTTGTAAGAGATTCTGAAGGACGTAAAATGAGTAAATCCTTAGGAAATGGAATTGACCCATTAGAAGTCATTGATAAATATGGAGCAGATGCTTTAAGGCTTACACTTGTAACAGGTAATGCACCAGGTAATGACATGCGTTTCTACTATGAAAGAGTAGAGGCTAACCGTAACTTTGGTAATAAATTATGGAATGCTACCCGTTTTATCCTTATGAACTTTGAGGGAGAAGACATTAACCTAACCGTTGATTTAGAAGAATTAACAGCAGCAGACCGTTGGATTCTTTCTAAGGTGAATACCCTTGCCAAAGAAGTGACAGAGAATATGGATAAGTACGATTTAGGTATTGCTGTTCAAAAACTTTATGATTTTGCTTGGGAAGAGTTCTGTGACTGGTATATTGAAATGGTAAAACCTCGTCTTTACAATAAAGAAGATGCTTCACGAAATGCAGCACTTTGGACTTTAAAGACGGTCATGATCCAAGTATTAAAAATGTTACACCCTTATATTCCATTTATCACAGAAGAAATCTTTATGAGTCTTCAAGAAGGGGAAGAAACCATTATGCTTTCTAGTTGGCCAACCTTTAAAGACGAGTGGAACTTTAAGGCAGATGAAGAGGAAATAGAACTTCTAAAAGGAGCTGTACGTAATATTCGTAACTTAAGAAGTGAAATGAATGTTCCTCCTTCACGTAAGGCAAAAGTATTTGTTGTATCAGAAGATGCTAAAACACGGGATATCTTTGAGAGAGGAAAGGTATTCTTTGGTGTATTAGGTTTTGCTTCAGAGGTAGCCATTCAAAGGGGTACAACAGGTATTGCAAGTGATGCTGTTTCAGTAGTAGTACCTCAAGCTACTTTATATATTCCTTTTGCAGAGCTTGTGGATATTGAAAAAGAACTAGAGCGTTTACAAAAAGAAAAGCAAAAATTAGAAGCAGAAGTAGAACGCGTTGACAAAAAACTTTCCAATCAAGGATTTGTAGCTAAAGCGCCTGAGAAACTCATTGAAGAGGAAAAAGCAAAACGTCAGAAGTATCAAGATATGCTTCAGGTCGTATGTGAACGTTTAGAGCATTTAACGAAATAAGATTAAAAAGGGCTCCCTTGTTAAGATGTAAACAGGGGGGCTTTTGTATATTTTAGGTTATGCTACAGATACAAAGCAGAGTTTTTTTATGACTTTATCATACGTTTTAATAGAAAATAGGGAAAAGATTGTGGATAGGAAGGGGCAAAACATTCTCTATACAAGAATAAAAATTGAGGCTATAATATATAAGATGAAATACTTAGAAATAAGTAAATAGAGATACTGATGGATATTATTCTAAAGATAATATTTTAAATAGAATAGTCATTATTTTTATGTGATGGGGTGTTGAAGGATGAAGCAGAAATTGTATTTGGGTCTAGATATTGGATCAACTACAGTAAAGGTCGTTCTTTTAGATGAAAAGCTGGAACTCATTTATTCACGTTATGAAAGACATTTTTCAGATATACGAAAGACTTTGTTAC
>JAEZKI010000238.1 GCA_023415525.1 Bacillota bacterium
TCCTCTAGCTGCTCCATTACTAAATGTTCCATATAGTTATATACTTGCCTCATATGCCTCTCCTTTGTTTGCTAGTATCCCTCTTCTAGCCATTATTAACAAGTCCGGAACATTCTTTTTCTCCTTATATAGAGGGGTTATGCCTTCTTCACATAGGTTTCCAAAATTTCAGGGGCTTCTTTCCCTGAGTAATAAAAGGTAACTTTACCTTTTTTAGTCTCTTTTACTTCTGTACTTTCCATCACAATCTCTTTCAAATGATGAATAGTCCCTTCATTTCCATCAAAGATTTGTACATGTTGAGGGACTAACTTTCTAATGACCTCTTTATAATAAACAAAATGCGTACAGCCTAATACAATCCCACTAAACTCTGTCCAATTATAAGGCTTTAACATCTCTTCTAAATAATTGACAACTTTTTGGCCCGAAAAGATTCCTTGTTCTGCATACGTCACTAACCGTGGCAAAGGGAGAGAGTCTACTCTTCCTTGCTTGTCCACGCGTTTTACAAGACACTTATATTTTTCTTGTTCTAGTGTAAGGTTCGTAGCTGTTACTAAAATTTTACCCTCTTCCAAAGAATCTATAGCTAGTTTTACAGCTGGCTCCATACCAATAATAGGAATACTATATTTTTTTCTTAAATCATGAGCTGCTATACTGGTAGCTGTATTACAAGCAATAACAATAGCTTCTACTCCTTGCCTCATAAGAAACTCAGCAACTTCATAGACATAGCCTGCTACTTCTTCTTTAGATTTTGTACCATAAGGAACATGCAAATTATCAGAATAATAAATATAGTCTATGTTAGGGAGTTCTTCTACTGCTTTCTTTAATACAGTAATACCTCCTACTCCAGAATCAAATATTCCTACTTTCATTTTATCACTCTTTCACACAGTTTAATATATTTTTCTTAATTATTCAACTATTTATCCCTATATGTCAATAGTTGTTTTACTAAATGGAAGTACAAAAAAATCTAGTCTAATCCTAACGATTATCCTAGATTCAAGGTATGCCCAGAGCCGGAATCGAACCAGCGACACGAGGATTTTCAGTCCTCTGCTCTACCGACTGAGCTATCTGGGCAAATATAATATGTATATTCATACAAAAGCGCGAGACGGGACTCGAACCCGCGACCCTCTCCTTGGCAAGGAGATGCTCTACCAACTGAGCCACTCGCGCATAAATCACTTGTTAAGTATACTTCATTTATTGTCTAATGTCAACCTTTTTTATCATATTAGAACTGAGCCACCCGGGAATCGAACCCGGGACAACTTGATTAAAAGTCAAGTGCTCTACCGACTGAGCTAGTGACCCATAGAATGAATAACAGTCGGGGTGACAGGACTCGAACCTGCGGCCTCCTGAACCCAAATCAGGCGCTCTAGCCAAACTGAGCCACACCCCGTTAAACTTTATTCATTCAATGACCCATAGGAGAATCGAACTCCTGTTACCGCCGTGAAAGGGCGGTGTCTTAACCGCTTGACCAATGGGCCTTCTTAATTGTGCATTACAATAATTTTTAAGTTTAAAAGTGATTTAATAATCTGGCAGCCACCTACTCTCCCGGCTCGTCTCCAAGCAAGTACCATTGGCCGCTTAAGTCTTAACCGACGTGTTCGGTATGGGAACGGGTGTTTCCCTCAAGCGCATCACCACCAGAAATATGTCGTTTGTTGCTCACGACTTTTACAATGATACACTACTGCATTATATATGTCAACTACTTTTTTTAATAAAAATTTATTTTTCCTTATAATCCTCCTCTTTTCTTCAAGCATACCTTCTCTCTCTGTCCTATTTATTCTATTTTCAAAGAAAAATCTCTACTTAAGTTACAAAAATTATTCTTTCACTTTTTTTTAATAATATACCTCTTACTTAATAAGTATTTTCTTTACTACTAATTTTTATAGTCGTGTAGATTTTAAATAGTAAAAAGAATGAAACATCCTTAAGGAATATTTCACTCTTTTTGCTTCTCTATTTATTAGTTGATCTCTATTTATTAATCACTTTTATTCTTTTACAGCTCCTGATGTCATGCCACTTACAATATAACGTTGTCCTAGTAAATAAACAATAATAACTGGCAAACAGGTTAGTACAATATCTGCGAATACATAGTTCCAGTATTGCTGATTCTTTCCAAAGAAATTATATACGGCTAAATTCATAGGCCAAGTAGCACTCTTACTGGATAAGTAAAGAGGTGTCATAAAGTCACTCCATACCGCCATAAATTGCAGAATAAAAGCAGTGACTAAGATTGGCTTTAATAAAGGGATAATAATTAAGAAGAATAAATTAACTGGTCCAGCTCCATCAATTACTCCTGCTTCATCTAATTCTACTGGAATAGATACCATAAAGTTTCGAATTGTAAAGGTACAGAAGGGAATCATACTACTGGTAAATGCAATAATTAGGCCTGCCCTTGTGTCTATTAAGCCAAACTGCCTTAAGACGGTGGTTAAGGTTACATAGTTAACAGGTACAAATAACCCACATAATATAAAATAATAAATAAATTGGTTGAACTTCGTTTTCCTTCTGCTAATAACATAGGCAGCCATTGCACAACCTAGTATGGCTATGAAAGTAGCAACTACAGCGTAGAGCAGACTATTAGAAAAACCTCTTAATAATTTTCCTTTTTCAATAACCTCTGCATAGTTGCTAAATACCCACTTTTTAGGAAGACTAAGGCTCATCCTTGCAGCCTCTCCCTTTGTTTTAAAAGAGTTAATAACTACCATATAAAAAGGAGCAATAACAATAATGCTAAAAAAAATGCAAACTATTTGTTTAAGGAGTGTCTGAATTATTTTTTTCATCTATTGCTGCACCTCCTGCTTACTCATAGCCCTTACAACAAAAATACCAATAAGAGTTGTAATAGCAAAGAGAAGGGTGTTAAGTGCTGTGGACATCCCATAGCGACCAGTGGCATAAAGTTGATAAGAATAAGTTGTCATAACCTCCGTTGCATGTCCTGGACCCCCATTCGTCAATACATAAATAATATCGAACACCTTTAAACCATAGGTTAAACCAAATACAAGATTAATGGTAATAGCACCTGAAAGCATAGGTAAAGTAACATATCTTAGCTTATGAAAGAAATTGGCCCCATCAATAGAGGCAGCTTCGTAATACGTTTTGGGGATGGCATTAAGTCCTGCTAAGAAAATCGTCATACAATAACCTATACCTCGCCAAGCATCTACCCCATAAATGGATTTCCATACGATATTCAAATCAGATAACCACTTTTGCTTTAAGAAATCTAAATGTAATGCTTCCAATGTCGTATTTAATAAACCATTATTATAGTTTAAAATAGAGGTAAAAGTAAGTCCTATTATAAGAAAAGGAAGTACTGAAGGCATATAAAAAATGGTACGATACCAATTACGTCCCTTTAATCCTTCTTGTAACATAATTGCCAACAACAGTGCTGGAACAAGTTTTACAATATTTGAAATCACTGTGAACTTAAGCGTATTCCATATACCTAATGTATAATTCTTATTAGAAGTAAGAATTTCTATGTAATTTTGTAGCCCCACAAAATGAACCTCTCCTTTACTTCTTACATTCCAATCTGTAAAGGAATATAAAATCCCAAGTACACTAGGCAATAAAAAAAAGACGATATAAAACACTAGGGGAACAATTAAAAACCACTGCGGATATATTTTTTTCTTGTTCATTTCTGACATCACTCTCCCTTTTATATTTCATTGGTTCTACCCTGGCTCTTTTAAAAATAACCGGGATACTCTTACTCCCGGCTATTTTTATTTTATCTATTTTTTATGGCCAGTTAGGATCATTTTGTATATTAGCTGTCTTTGCTCTGTTGTCGTCCATATTCTTAAGTACATCATTGGCCTCTAATTGACCTAAACAGTAAGCAATCATATCTGCACCAAAATCCATCCAGTAATCATTGGTATATTTCGTTCCGTTTTGAAGAACAGATACATTCATCTTATTAGGATCCATTGTCTTCATAAATTCTTCTTCTTCTGGTAACCAGTGTTGGTTTACATTAGGATCATTGGCATGAATATTGGTATAAGCTGGTGAATTATCTAAAATTTCTTGTAAGCTTTCTGTTTGACTAACAAAATCAAAGAAGGTTCTTACTAACTCTTCATTCTTCGTTTCTTTATAGCCAAACATCGTAGGACCAGCTGGGCTTGTTGGGAACCAGGTATTATCACCTAATGGGACAAGGAAGAGTCCAAATGCATCTTTTGATTCCGTCTCATCTTGGATTTGTTTAACGAAACTAGAGTTAGCCACTGCCATAGCTATCTTTCTATCCGCAAAATCATTAGCCATATTGGTACTATCTGTACCAATCCAGTCTTCTCCTAAATAACCTTTGTCAGATAGCTCTTTAAATTGTCCTAGTACTTGTAACATCTTTTCATTGCCTGCAAAAGTTGCTTTATTGGTATTGAGGGCTTCATATAAGCC